>DATCXL010000706.1:0-9083 GCA_036565825.1 Mycobacteriales bacterium | reverse complement strand
GACGCCGTGGCCGGGCAGGCCCCGCACCCAACAGGTGCCGCCGACGCGGCGGACATCGTAGATCGCCAGGCCGGGTGTGGTGATCGTCCCGTTCGCACGTCCGTCGGCGGTCAACTCCAGATCGACAGACACTCCGGCACCTGCGACCTGGTCGACCTGGGCGTGCACAGAGTGGGCTGCGACAACGGCCTGGCGGGCCGCGGTGAGCAACCCGGCGCCATCCGGCACGCCCAGACCCGGTGTGGCGGCAGGCTCCCCCGGTCCGCCGGTGACGCCCCCTACCCCAGGCGCGGCCGCGGGCATCGGAAGCGGAGTGCTGTTCAGACCCGCACAGCCATGGGCGATCAACGCGAATCCCACCAGACAGGTACCGGCGAACATCATGCGTCGCCGCCGACGGCGACGGCGCCAGGACGGGTGGTAGTACCGGTCGTCGCGACGCCGACGCCACATCTCCCCCAGCCACAACCACCTGGGTATCCGCGGGGCGGGCCGGTCGGCGTGGTCGGCGCGGGCCTGGGCGGTCATCTCCTGCAACGACATCCCCGCAGCCCGGTAGGTCTGCACGGCCGCGACGGTGAGCACGCCCAACAGCGGCAGCACCACCACCGGCCCGGGCCACGTCAGGTGCAGGCCAGGACCGGGAGTGTGGACAACGGCCCGCATGGCGAACAGGTCCGCCAGACCAGCGCCGGCGATCGGGGCCGCGTCGAGCAGCGCGGGGCCAAGCCGGGTCAACCGGGCGGCCATCACCACCCCGGCCGTCAGGGCCAGCCACACCGCCAGCCGGCTCCCACCTACCGAGGCGTGGCCACACGCGTCACGCAGGACGCCGGGCTGGTACAACCGGGCGCACTGGTCGGCGCCCAGGCGCCACCACGGCAGGTCCGCGCCGACCACATACAGCACCACCGCCGCACCGGCCCCGGCGAGCCTCCAGGCGGTGTCGGGCAGCACGTCCAGCCGCCACCGCTGCGGACCGGTCGGATACCTTCGCCGACCCGCACGCTCCTCGCCCTCATCCGACCCACCGGGCGTCAGCGGAACCAGCGGTGCGGGTTTTCGCGGTAAACCATCACCTGGCGCACCAGGTGGACGGAACATCCCCTGATCGCTCACAAGACCATCGTGCGCTCAACGCCTGTGGAGCCACCCACATTTTCCTGGCCTGTGGATAACCTCCGTCGTGGCGGAGGCCGCCTCCGACTCCTCCACGCTCACCCTCGGCGGCCGGGTTCAGGAGCGCTGCGGTTCAAAGTGCAACGCGGTGATCCCGCAGTCGAACGGTTGAGCCGCGACGAGGCGAAGCCGCTGGTAGGCGCTGAGGTTGGCGAACACGGGCATTCCAGCGCCGATCGCGGTCGGGTTGACGAACAGGTGGAGCTCGTCGATCAGGCTCCTGGCGATCAGGCCCGACACGAGTGTGCCGCCTCCGTAGACGATCATGTCCCCGCCCGGCTGGGCCTTGAGCCGATTCACGGTCTCAGACAGGTCACCGCCGGCGACGACGGTGTTCTCCCAGGGCGACTCGGTGAGGGTGTTGGAGATCACGACCTTGGGCGTGTCGTTCATCTTGTCGATGGACTCCTGGGGCTCGCCCTCGGGCCCGGCCGCCCAGGCCGGGATGAACCCCTCGGCGAGCTTGCGGCCCAACACGATGCAGTCAACCGGTTCGGTGAGCGCCTCGATGTAGGCGTTGATGTCGTCGGTCCACGGAAACGTCAACCAGTCCATCTCACCGTTCGGGCCGGCCATGTAGCAGTCGACGCTGGTCTGGACCTGGAGCTTGAGCTTGCGCACGAGCCGCTTCCTTTCGACGTTCCGGTGCGCTGATCTGCTCCTCCATGCCCCCGTGTGGCTCTGGAACGCCCCGGCCGTGCCGTGAAAGAACTTCCGGTGGAACCTAACGGTTGCTGAGGTAACTGTCACCGCCGTGACTTCGGTGGGGAACCGTTAGGTGGTGGGGGTGAAGAGGGAGAGTTGGTCGCGGTGGGGGTCGCCGTTGGCGATCACGGCATCGACGATACCGGCGAGCAGGTCGGGATCGGTGATGCCACCCGCGAGTGCGGCGGTGACCGCGGCACGGATGTCCCGTGATTGTGCGGCCTGGCCGCGCCGGTCGGCCCTGTCGGCACGCCCGGTCGAGGTGGTCCGGGAGGTGCGGTCACGCCCGGCGGCCATCCGCAGGTTCTCGGCCTGGGTACCCACGACCAGGTCGTCGAGTCGACAGCAGATCGGAATATCGCACAGGTGCATCACGACCGCACCAGCCGGGATCGGGCCGTGGTAGGCCCACCACAGCCAGCGGGACACCCGCACGATCCCCGACCGCTGCCCGGCCGGTAACGCCTGATCCTCATAGAGCGGGTCGAAGAACCGGCCGTACCCGTCGTCGGCCAGCGCTCCCCGCCAGATCGTGTGCTTGGCGGTGGGGACGGCCTTCGCGCAGAACCGACGCCACGCCTCGGGAGAGGCATACGGCGGCACGTCGTCGACGGGAAGGCCTGGTACGCAGGGCACTTCATGCCGCGGTCCACGGCGGCGCGGGCACCAAGCCGCGCCCGGCGGCGGGGTACCCGGGTCGTGCGGCCGTTGCTGCTTCGCGGGACAGCTTGTACCGGTGACTTTGGGACCCACATCATGATCTCGTCGTAGAGCGGGACGCCAGACAGTGGGAATGCCAGGGACCTAGGAGAAGTAAAATTTTAGCAAACGTATTATCAATTTAAAGTCAAATTTAAAAACTTACCGTATCGGATAGAATTTTATCGATTACTATCTAGTTCTTGTTATGCCAACCAACGGCACAGCCAAGATGATAGGATCTTGCCATCAGTATTAACATCGATCCACTGCGTCTGTCCAAGCCGCAGGACTCCAGCACGTACCTGGCCATCAAGACGGTCCAAGGGGGACGAACTGTCTATACCACCCGCGTCCCCGTCCTTGATCTTCCCACGATCTTGCCCGTCCCCGACCCGGACAACGTCGACAAGGACAACCGGAAGGTGAACCGCCTGCACGCCAAGCAGTTTGGCCAGTACCTCGACAGCAAGCAGGATTGGGTCGCCCCCGCCCTCTTGGCCCGCGACAGCGGAGGCTGCTTCTTTGAGGAGGCCGACGAGCACGGCGCCGTCGGTTACCTCACCGTCCCGTGGGCAATCGGCGGCATCTCCTCTCTGCGCACAATCGACGGCCAGCACCGCGTGCTCGGCGTGTCCATCGAGAAGCAACGCATCACCGACGCCATCTCCGCCATCGACCGCGAGATGGCGCGCAGGGTGAGCCCGGAGAAGAAGGCTAAGCTCCGAGCAGAACGCGAGAATCTCATCGGCCAGTTGAACCGCATGAAGGTCGAGTACGTCGGCCTGGACATCTACGTCGAGCCGGACCCGATCAAGGCCCAGCAGATGTTCGTTGACGTCGCCGACAACGCCAAGGGAATCAGCAGCGCCGTCCGCGCCCGATTCGACAACTACAAGGTCGCCAACCGAACCCTATCGGACGTCATCGACCATCCGTTGCTGAAGGGCAGGGTCGATGCCGAGCAGGACCGCATGACCCTGAAGAACCCCAATCTCATGGGCGCCAAGCACGTCGCCGACATCACCCGCTCCGTCATCGCCGGGGCCAACGGCCGGATCAGCAAGAAGGCCGAGCGGACCCTGACTGACGGCGAGGTGATCGAGCAGGTCAAAGATTTTCTCGACGTCATCTCCAACGCCTTCGCTGGCCTCGCGGCTGTCGTCGAGGACGACCCCGAGGTAGAGCGCAAGGCCGATGAGCTGACTAGGGCCCAGGAACTGCGCCGTACATCGCTACTCGGCTCGGTGGGCATGCTGCGCGTCCTGGGTGGCGTGTTCCACGAGTTGCGCGCGGGCGATAACCCAGCGGAGCTCGACGACATCACCGAATTTTTCAAGCGTCTCGACCGGCACATGGCCGCGCCAGTCACCGAAACCAGCATTTGGCGCACCAGCAACTCAAGTGTCGATTTCGAGTTGAACGCCTCCGCACCGATCATGCGAACGCAGAACATCGTCCACTTGGTGGACGTTATCACCGGCTGGTATAAGAAAGCCCCTGCCGCCCTGTAACCGCCTGCATGGCGAAGTGAAGGAAGGTGGTGCTCTTCGCCGTGGGTGTGCATGTCCTATCACCCGCAGGGAGCCAAAGTTCAGCGACCGGGCACAGTCCGGCCTGCTCGATCAGGTCCACGAGTTGTTCCGACACCGCCACTTGTGTGTCGTCCAACGAACGCCTCCGTAGGCCTCGGTGCGCACCGCGTCTTCATCGTCGACGTGTGTTGCGGTGATGAAGTGTCCGCCTGGCTTCAGGGCGAGAACCTGAGGAAGAACGTCACGGGGGAGGTGGAACAGTGACCACCACCCGAGCACGCTGCCAAGGGACGCTTCACCAAGGTCGAGGTCTGTGGCGGAGGCAACGCTGAAGCGGCATTGCGGATGAAGGCGGCGCGCGTTCTCGATCACGCGAGGAAAGCGATCCACTCCGGACACGTCGAGCCCGCGTTCGGCAAGGTAGGCGGTCACCGTTCCGGGTCCGCAGCCGACATCGAGGATGGTTACCTGTCTCACAGGTGCGGTGTCGCAGTGATCAACGGATCGGGCTGTCGTTGAACCTGGTCGACGCCGGGTAGGGATTCGAGTTGGCGGGCAAGGGTGGAGTAGTCAGCCGGTGCCCGCACGGTGAACCGAAACGACTCGGGCAGGTCATCCGGGCTCACCGAGTCGAGCAGGTCCGGTCGGGCTGCGAACACCTCACGAAACCTCCGGTACGCCTCCCGGCGATCGACGAAGGTGATGTCGGTGACGCCCTTCGTGTTGTGCAGCAGGGTGCTGATGGCGTCGATGTCGGCGTCGGTTACCGCCTCGGTGGGACAGTCAGTCGACCCGCACAGGTACACGGAGGCGTGGACGGCCTCTGCCACCGACGTGGCATCCGTGGCCGACGGGCGCGGGTCGGCCTGGTTCGATCGAGGCCCGTGGACCAGGGTGATACCCCTGCGACGCCGATGACGATCATCACGGCGACGGTCCACGGCATGACGGGACCCAACTGCCGCCGCGGTCGGACGTTCCCGCCGACCAGCCGGTAGACCTCGTCGCGGCGTTCGTCGTCGCCAGAGGCGCCGTTGCGAGGCGGGTCTGTGGACACGCGTCAATCCTGGCTGGAGGCGGTCGACCTTGTGAAGCGGATCGGTGCCTGACATGGCCAGGTCAGTCGGGGTTGTTGGCCGAGATGAGCGCGCACAGCTCTTCGAAGGAGAGCCAGGGGCGCTTGCGGTGGATGATGCGGTGGCAGTTGGAGCACAGGAGCACCAGGTCGCTCAGTGTCGTCCACGAGGGGCCGATCTCGTGCAGGGGAACCCGATGGTGGCACTCAATGAAGTCCTCGCCACGGGGACCGTAGGTTTGGGCGAAGTCGAATCCGCAGGCCTCGCACGCGACCCTTCCAGTGGTGCGCCTGGCCGCCGCGATCTTGTGCGCGCGAAGTGTCGGATCGCGTTCCCGCACGAGGTGGTGTCGCTCCATCGCGCGCCCCTCGCTGGCGCCGATGTCGAAATCCAGGTCCAGGTCCGGCAGCGCGTCACCGGGTTCCGGTCGCGGCGCCGTGTGGTGAGGCGCTCCGGCGGTCGCCGCCATCTCTTCGGGACCGGTCGCGGAGGAGAGCCGCATGTCAGGGAGGGTCCGGTCGGGATCGCGGGGCGGTCCGACCTCGAAGCCGAGCCCGCAGAGCAGGCGCACGACGGTCTGTTGCCCGCCGGAGAAGCTGTCGCTGGTCAGCGCCACGCCGTGACGAAACCTGTGAGCGACCCCAACGATGGCCTTCGAGTCGTACGGTCGGCCCTCATGGAAGACGAAGAACTTCGTGGCGCGCCCGAACCCGTACGTGCGTAGGAACTCGTCGCGTCCGCGATCGTCGAACTCCGCCATGGCCGCCCTGACATCGTCGGGCCCAATATCGGCAAAGCTCACGTACGGAGCGTATGCCGGGCTGAGCCCTGTTATGTCTGATCTCGCAACAGGATGCGCGCTTTGCCGGCCCTGTGCGTCAACGTGAGGTCAACCGGTGCGCCGATCCACCGCGGCCGGGAGCAGGCGATGGGCTACTGCGCCTCCTCTACCGGCGGCTGGTCCGGCACAACGATGATCCGCCCGGCCAACCAGCCGAGCGGATCATCGGCGTATCAAGGCCCAGGGTGGGCGCAGTGTGTCGTTCACATTCGGCGAGGAACCGGTCGGCCGCGTCGAGCAGGGTCCGGGCGAACGCGGTGTCCGCCGCGGTGGTCAGTTCGCTGCTGGACGACCAGATGGTGACGGTGTCACCGGTGGTCGTGTCGATCTCCAACCGGAGCCCGCGGCCCTGCTGGGACAGGGCGCGGGCGCAGGCGGCCGGGCCGATGCGGACCCCGATCTGCGCGGTCATCGTTGGTACGGGGTTCGGGTGCACGCCCGGGTGGCGGGCACGGTGAGCACGGCCGAGAAGGTGTAGAGCAGGCCGCCGGGCTGGCCGAACCAGCGCCGCACCTCGGTGGGGTGGTGCGGTTCAGCGGCCAACAACCCGGCGACGTGTGCCACGTCGCTGGCCGCGTGGTCGGCCCGCCGGTACACGCCGGTGACCCGCAGTTCGGGCACCACCGGCAGCGGCAGATCCGGGTGCGCCTCCAGGAACCCGGCCAGTTCGGTCAGCCCGGACACCAACGCGGCACGCTGCCCGGGACGGTAGATCGCCATCACACCAACCTCGCGCAACGGAGCCGTGCCGGTCATCGGCCCACACCGGGCGGGTTGTCGTCCTCCCACCGGCACCGGTCCCGCACCAGTTCGTCCAGGACGTCCCGGGAGACCGGACAGGACTGGTCGGACTCGGGGAGACGGGACTCGTCGGACATGGGGAGCTCCACCACCCCGGCGGCCTCGACAGCCCGCTCGTAGTCGTCCCCGGCGAGCCATCCCATCTGAACCTCGTCGAACATAGTGATCACCTTCCGTGGCTGGTTGGAAAGTGAGGGGTGATTGCGAATCGTAGGGCCTGGAGCCTCAAGGCCACAAGGGGACATCCGTATGTGGGTACATAGCTTCGGTGCCCATGACCGTCGACCCGGACAGCTTCGAGCCGGTCTACCTGCAACTCGCCCGGATCCTGCGAGCCCAGATCGCGGCGGGTGAATACCAGCCTGGGGCGATGCTTCCCAGCGAGACCACGCTCGCCCAGGCCCATGGAGTGGGCCGCGACGCGGTGCGTCAGGCGATCGGCGTACTGCGTGCCGAAGGCATCGTCTACACCGTCCGCCGGGTCGGGTCGTTCGTCCGAGGCGCTGGCGAGGTGACCTCGGTGCGGGTCGAGGGTGCTGCCACGGTCACTTCCCGGATGCCGACCGCCGAGGAACGCCACACGATGGGCCTCGATGAGGGCGTGCCACTTCTCGTCGTGTCCCAGCCCGGCGCAGACGAACAGGTGTACCCAGCCGACCGAACCGCGCTTGCCTTCGGCGGATAGCCACTGCGGGGCCCGGGTTGCTGCTGCGCTGTCGTCGGTCACGGCAGGATTCCCTGCCAGCGTTCACTGATCGCGCGGTGCAGGCTGGCCACCAACATGCACATCCCGCACGATCGCAATGGCACCCCACACTGTCCACGATGTTCCTGTCCGGGTGTGGGACCGTGGTACACCGCCACCTGGGCGGCGAACCAGCGCAGTAGCGGTACCGGCGCGGCGCACATGCATGGTCCGTTGCAGTCGCACGTGGTCGACTGTGTGGCCGGCGGTGTTGTCGGGTATGGGCGCGGGCGGCGAATCGGTAGGCCGCGCGGCGTGTAGCGGGCGGGTTCGTCCGTTTCGGAGGACTCGGGTGGTGGATTCGGTGAGGGAACCGGACGGCGGATGGTCACTGCTACGCCTCCCGTGATGATGTCGAATGAGGGGCGAAAAGAAGCTCGCGCGCCAACGACTGGACAGGGCAGGTCACAACCGACTGTCCACAAGAGCACACCGGCACCGCCGAACAGGGCGGCCGGCGCACCTGGTGCAGTGCCAGGACGGCGAAGGAGAACACGGCGAAGACCCCAGGCTCCGCATCACACAGGCATGACAGGTCACCCGTGTTGGTTTCCAGCGGCAGGGGGTCCGTGCCGACCTGGTCCACCGCGGTCATCGCAGGAGCCACCCGTGCTCGGCCGGGGTAGACATCATGCGGGTGAGTTGGCCCAGCAGCAGGTCTGTCCATGATGGATGATCCGTGCGAATGTGTGATATCTGCATGTGGTCACGAATCCGCACCATTTCTCAGAACTCCCTCCTGCCGGGTGGACGCAGATCGAGATCAGATTGTCGATCTCGCTGAGACTCACCCTCATCGGGCGAATCCCCGTCCTCGCGATCGGGTGTACCGAAAGGATCGGCCGTCGCCTCGGACATCAGCACCACGACAAGGGACGACTTGGGACGTCTGTGTTAGCGTGGCACTGTTCCCAGACGTCTGGAGAAGCGGATGCCGAACGACCGGCTGCGTGAGGCCATGCTCAAGGAGGGCATGACTACCGAGAAGCTTGCCGAGGTGCTGGGAGTTGACCCGAAAACGGTGGAAAGGTGGATCACGACCGGTCGCAGTCCCTACCCGAGACACCGATACCGGATTGGCGCCCTGCTACGCGAGAGCGAGTCGTACCTGTGGCCAGAGGCACGTACGCGCGAGCAGGCTGCCCGGCTCTCGGGCTCGGAGATCGTGCAGTTCTATCCGCGCCGGGCACACTCACGGGCCGACCTGTGGACGCGGCTGTTCGAGAGCGCGGCGGAGCGCGTGGATGTCCTGGTCTACGCCGGGTTGTTCCTGCCCGAGCAGTATCCCAATCTGCCAAAGACCCTGGTGCGCAAGGCGAAGGCCGGAGCGAAGATTCGGCTGCTGTTCGGAGACCCGGACAGTGCGGCGGTGTTGGAGCGTAGTCACGAGGAGGGAATCGGTGACGCGATTCCAGTCAAGATCCGTAACACGCTCGTGCACTACCGACCGTGCCTGGACGCGCCAGGCGTGGAGTTGCGGCTACATGCGACGACCCTTTACA
>DATCXL010000699.1:0-3655 GCA_036565825.1 Mycobacteriales bacterium | reverse complement strand
CCGGCGACAGCGTCGAATACCAGCGTGCCGGATCCGTCGGACAGTGCGACCGCGGTTCCGACCGACGGGTCGCAGAACACCTCGGGCCCCGAAGTCACCCTCACCCCGACCCCGACCGACCCGACCAGCCCTGCACCGTCGGACAGCGGCACCTCCACGGCGTCGTCCACGCCATCATCCACGGCGTCAACCGATGTCTCGACCGACGCGGTTGCCGACTCGTCGACCACGGCGTCGCCCACCTCGCCGAACCTGACCACCTCGACGCCGCAGCAGAATCCGGTGCCAGGGGTGATCGAATCGTCCACACCGGACGCCTCAGCGGATACCACCTCGGCTGACAGCCCGCCGGACGACCACATGACCATCGGGCCGACCGTCACCGCGACCCCGCTGGGGCCCGGTACGTCGCCGTTCACCGTCTCCTCGACGCTGATCACCACGGGTTCGGGCTTCGACACCTGTGCGGCACCGTCCGTGTCGGCGATGGCCGCATGGGCACCGACCGCGCTCAACGCCGTGGGTGTCTACGTCGGTGGGATCAACCGTTCCTGCCCGGACGGTAACCTGTCCGCGGCGTGGGTGACGAAGGTGCGCAGCTACGGTTACACGTTCATTCCGACCTACGTCGGACGTCAGGCGCCCTGCATCGACCGGACCGACCTGGTGAAGATCGATCCCGCCCAGGCCGAAACTCAGGGCGTCAGTGCGGCCAACGACGCGGTGGGCCAGATGGCGAAGTTCGGGCTGGGCAAGGGTAACCCGGTGTACCTCGACATCGAGTACTACGTCAGCGACGCTACCTGCGGTCCGGCTGTGCTGAAGTTCGTCTCCGGGTGGACCAAGCAACTGCACGCACTGGGCTACGCCTCGGGTCTGTACTCCACTGCGACATCCACCGCCAATGACATGGCCCACCTCACGTCCAACACCTACGTTCTGCCTGACGCGCTGTGGTTCGCCCGTTGGAACGGGCTGGCCAACCTCGATGCCATGCCGTACGTACCGGACTGGATGTGGCTGGACCATCGACTCAAGCAGTACAGCGGTGGACACCCGGAAACCCACGGCGGGGTGACCATCAACATCGACAGCAACTATCTACACGGGCCCATCGCGTTGCCCGGTAGCTACTGACTCTGTTGGGAGTTGGGCCATGGGTCGATCGTGCGGTGAGCCGGACCACAGGCCCACCGTCCCACGGGCAACTTTGCGACAAGGCACGTTACTTCATGCAGTTTGGTCCCTTCTTGGTAATGTACTGCGGGTTTGGCAGGCCCGTGATCGATGGGCATGACAGAAAGAGGGCATGTGAGGAAACGGATATACGTGGCGACGAGCCTCGCCATGGGGGTCGCACTGGTCGCCGCGGTCACCGTTACCGCGGCCCTGGGTTCAGACCAGGGTTCAGATCACCGCGCGGTGAAGGCGGAACCCACCCGGCTGGTCAGCTACCACGGGTACCAGGCGCAGGTGCCGACCTCCTGGCCGGTGTATGACCTGAGCAAGGATCCGACCCGCTGCGTTCGATTCGACCAGCACGCGGTGTACCTGGGCACCCCGGGCACCGACCAGCGTTGCCCGGCCCACCTGGTCGGGCGAACCGAGGCGCTGCTGGTCCAGCCACTCAGGTCGGGGTCTGGCGCGACCGACCCCGGCCCGAAGTCCTCGTCCGGCGAGCTGAGTAAGGATCTGCCCAAGGCGCAGGTCACGGTCACCGCGTCCTACTCCCAGGACAGGTCACTGGCCACCTCGCTGGTGGATGTGGTCGACCGACCGGTCACCACCGCGCCGCCAACGGCCACCTCCACGGCCACACCAACGGCCACGCCAACGGCCAGCGGGCCGGCGTCGTCGGCTTCGGCGACCGCGACATCCACCGGTTCTGGCACGCCGACCGGTTCGGCCACCGCGACACCGTCCGACTCCGGGGCTGCCACACCGTCTGGATCGGTGACGCCATCTGGCCCGGCAACGCCGTCCGACTCGACCACACCGTCCGATGTACCAGCATCGTCCGAATCCGCGACACCGTCGGGATCGGACAGTCCGTCGGTGACCCCGACGGCAACCCCGACGGACACCGACACGTCGGCGCCGGACCCGAGCCCGAGCCCGACATCGTCCGGCGAGGCCACCCCGCCGGACGATGCGACGCCCAGTCCGACAGGTACCCCCACGCCCACCTCGGCGTCGATCAAGCCAGACGCGATCGAGTCGGCCACCCCGACAGACGTGAACGTGACCCCGAGCGCGAGTCAGATCCCGATTACCCGCGCCGACCACTTCACCGCGCCCAGCGCGCTGCTCACCAGCGGCACGATGGGCTTCGACGCCTGTACCGCCCCGTCGCTGGCCGCCATGTCCGCGTGGAGTTCGGCGTTCGACAGCGTCGGCATCTACGTCGGTGGTCCGCTGCGTTCCTGCGCGCAAACCAACCTTTCGGCATCGTGGGTGCAGACGGTGCGCGGGTACGGCTACTCGTTCATCCCGGTCTGGGTCGGGTACCAGGCTCCCTGCACCACACGTAGCTGGACGAAGATCGATCCCAGCCAGGCCGCCGCGCAGGGCAGCGCGCACGCCGACCAGGCGGTGGTGGACATGCAGTCGCTTGGTTTCGGCATCGGCAACGTGGTGTACCTGGACGTGGAGGGCTACACCGGCGACGCCTCCTGCACCTCGGCGGTGTTGGACTACGTGGAGGGGTGGACCCGGCGCCTGCACCAGTACGGATACGGTTCTGGCGTCTACGGCAGCGCCGCGTCGACCGCCCACGACCTGGCCACGGTCTACTCCTCGGCCGACTACACCCGGCCGGACGCGCTGTTCTTCGCCCGCTGGAACAACCTCGTTGACGTCGACTCCGAGCCGTACGTGTCGAACACGCTGTGGGCGTCGCGCCGGATCAAGCAGTACATGGGCGGACACAACGAGACCCACAACGGGGTGACCATCAATATCGACAGCAACTACCTGCAGGGAATGATCGGCCTCCCCGGCGACTTCTGATCCACACCCCTAGCTTCCTGCGTGAAGGTCGGGCACCGCGTTACCCCCCGGGAGCGCGGTGCCCGACCGGGTTTTCACCTTGACAGCGTGACCGTGACGCCGCCGGAGAACATGGAGTCGTGCAGTTCGATCTTGCTCAGGGCGAGGCCCTTGGGCACGTCGTAGACCAGGATGCCGGCGACCGAGTTACCCGGGTTGATGTTGTTGAGGAATGAGTTCGAGTCGGCCAGGGCGATCGCGGCGACGCCCGAGTCGGCGTCGTACTGGCGACCCTGGGTGTCGACCAGCGTCTGACTGCTGGCGTCGAACAGTTGCGCCTCGTCGCCGATGTTCTTCACCGTGACGTGCACCAGGACGAACTCACCCTGTGCCTTCTGTTCGGCGAACCCCTCGCCGACGTGGTCCAGGCCGGGCTGCACCTTGGTGACGGTGAAGGCGAACTTCCCGTCTCGTACCTCGGTGCCGATCTTGGCCGCGGCCGGCTTGGGCTTGTCGGCCGCCTTGGTGGCGACGACCGTGTCCGAGCCGGCGGCGTCGGCGTTGGTACCGGCGGCGTTGGTGTTGTCGGCGGCCTTGTCGCCCCCGCCGCCGAGGCTGTTGCCGATGGCGATCAGGGCGAAGACCGCGACCACGGCGATCAGGATCT
>DATCXL010000668.1:0-2383 GCA_036565825.1 Mycobacteriales bacterium | reverse complement strand
CCGCCCATGCCGCCTACGGCAAACGCCGCACTGAACCACCGCCCGTACTGCCAGGCCGGGTTACCCCGTCCGTCGCCGCCTACGCCGTTGCGGGCCGGGCGTGCGCTGGGGGCGCGTCAGCGGGCGCGGACGAGACCTGTTTTCGCGACAGATCGTTCGGGTAAGAGCGTCCGCCAGTAGGTGACGGCGGGGACATGGAGTAGCGAAACGGGCACGGAGTCAGTGATCATCGAGTTGTCTACACCCTGTGATCACTGGAGGCTCCGTGCCCGCCGTCCCATCATGCATCCTCGACCCGTTTCGCACCCAGTTCCTGGCTCTGCTTCCCGAACGCGTTGTGACGCACCCACTGGGCTGTCACCGTCAACGCATCGATGACGCTGTCGTGTTCGACAAGCTGATCGCCGTCCTCGTCTTCGGCGGCGGCTACGAACGCATCGCAGATGAGACCTGCTCAGCGACCACATTGCGCCGCCGCCGCGACGAGTGGATCGACCTGGGGATCATGGAACAACTGCGGCTGATCGCCCTGGCGGCCTACGACCGGATGATCGGCCTGGACCTTCACAACCTTCCTCTGGACGGCTGTATCACCAAGGCGCCCTGCGGTGGCGAATGCGCCGGACCCAGCCCGGTGGACCGGGCCAAGGACGGCATCAAACGATCACAGGTCGCCGACGGGTACGGCATCCCACTAGGCACCGTGCCGGCACCGGCCAATCGACCCGACCACACCCTGCTCGACGCCACACTGAACACCCTTGCCCAGGTCGGGCCACTACCCGACGACGCTCGGCTGCACCTGGACGCCGGCTATGACAACGGTCCCGCCCGCGAAGTCATCGACGCACATGGAGTTCAGTCGGAGATCGCACCCAAGGGTGAGAAGACCCCCATCCAGCACGGTGGTCGATGGGTGATCGAACGCACGAACTCCTGGTGCAACAACTTCGGCAAGATCAGACGCAACACCGAACGACGTCGTGCATGCGTGGACTTCTACCTCGCCGCCGCCTGCATCCTCATCACCATCCGTAGCCTCATCGTCCGAGCGTGGAAGCACTACCGGTGGGACACCCGACCCCGCAGCCCTCGCATCCGATGACCTACTGACGGACGCTCTTACAAGGACGGGGATTCCCTCCACGCTGCGTGTGGAACGCGCGGCGTCCGGGCGGATTCCTGCTTCCCGGCGCGGTGCCCGTCCTGCATCAGTACATCGAGCAGCAGAACCGGCCGGGTTAGAACACGCTCCGGCCCGGCGGCCCTCCCGCGCGAACCTTCACCACCACCCTGATGTGGAACGGCCCTGTCAAGTGTGGGTACGGCATTGCGATGATCTGCCCGTTTTCAGATCGTGGTTGGACCGTGTTGGGCGCAGGTCGGTCTGCTCCCTGCCTCGATCGGCGCCAAGACTACGGATGGGTGGTCGGGTCAAGGATCGACGTTAGTCGACCGCGTAGCGGCGCCGGAGGCGTCCTTGACGCGAGCACCCAGGAGTGGATGATCAAGCGCCGGGGCAGGGAGTGTTCGGGTCGGCGGGTTCTGGTGGTGGGCGGGGCGGGTGGTGGCCACGACGCGTCGAGGCGGAGCGGGTCGGTGCGCCGCCTTTCTGATGTACGCGTGTCGAGATCGCAAGTCGGGGATGCGCAGGATGGTGCCCCTGACTGAAGGCGGCCGTCACCGCCGTAGCGGTGGGCCATAGGGCGGACGGGGATCGTTCCTGCCACGGCGTGCCCCGACGCGTCGTGGGGTCATTGGCGCGCACGCTCACCTGTCCGACCGGTGTGTCTGCCATGCGCGGGTCCATGGGGTGGTTGTCCTTCGCTCTCAGGCTGCGGTCATCTCGGCCCACAGGAATCCGGCTAGTTCCCGGGCGATGGCCACCGTGACGACGTTGCGGCTGCCCTTGCGGGCACTCAGTCGCTGGAACCGTCCGCAGAGGCGCTGCTGGGCGCTCCAGGACCGGGCGAGGGTGGCCGCCTCGACATTGTCCTGGCGGCGGCGTAGCCCGACGCCAAGGTTGGGTCGGTGCTGGTAGGCCCACGCCGACTCGATCAACTGGGTGCGTAGGTGGGTATTGCCGGCTTTGGTGATATGTCCACGCCGGACCGCTTCGCCGGTGGAGTACTCCGACGGGACCAGCCCGGTGAAACCCATGAACGTGCGGGCGGCCGGGAATCGCCGCCAGTCACCGACCTCGCTGGCAATTGTCAACGCCCCGATGTGCGCCACCCCGCGGTAGGCGGCCAGGCGGGCCACCGCGTCGGTGAACGGTCCATGGGTATACCAGTGCGCCAGGTCCGCCTCCACCGCGGCCAACTCGGCCTCGCGGGCGGTCAGCATCGCCCGGTAGTGGGCGTAGGTGGCCCGCAACGCCAGC
>DATCXL010000660.1:0-7774 GCA_036565825.1 Mycobacteriales bacterium | reverse complement strand
CCGCCCCAACGGTGCCACGGGAACGTTCGGCATGATCGGTCCGGCCGGACCGCCACCCGAACTGGGCAAAGACCGGTCGCAGGCCGTGCTGCGCAAGCTGGAGTTGACCATCCGGCGTCGGCTCGACGGCCTGTTGCAGGGTAACCACCTGGGTCTGGTACCCGGACCCGGTTCCGAACCGGGGGAGTCACGGGTGTACCACCCGGGTGACGACGTACGCCGGATGGACTGGCCGGTGACCGCGCGCACGACGGTTCCACACGTGCGGGAGACCATCGCCGACCGTGAGTTGGAAACCTGGTGTGTGGTCGACCTGTCGCCGAGTTTGGACTTCGGCACCGCACGCTGCGAGAAGCGGGACATCGCGGTGGCCGGCCTGGCCGCGGTCGTGCACCTGACCGCCCAGGGCGGCAACCGGATCGGCGCGGTCATCACCACCGGAGAGCAGGTGGTCCGGCTACCCGCGCAACCCGGACGAGCGCACGCCCAGGCACTGATCCGCAGGGTGGTGGAGACGCCGCGCGCGGCCGGTGGTCGGCGCGGGGATCTGGCCGCGGTGCTCGAGACGCTGCGCCGGCCGCCACGGCGGCGCGGGCTGGTTGTCGTGGTGTCGGACTTCCTCAGTGGGATCAGCGGCACGCCGGACTGGGAACGGCCACTGCGTGCCCTCTCCGTTCGGCACGACGTGCTGACCATCGAGGTGGTCGATCCGCGCGAACTGGAACTTCCCGCGGTGGGCCTGCTGACTCTGGTCGACCCGGAGACCGGTCACCGGGTAGAGGTGCAGACCAACCGACGTGAGTTGCGCGACCGGTATGCCGCGGCAGCGCGGCACCAGCGCGGCCAGATCGCGGCGGCCATGCGGCGTGCCGGCGCGGCCCACCTACAGTTGCGTACCGACCGCGACTGGCTGCTCGACATCGTCCGCTTTGTCGCGGCACGTCGCCGTGGCGCGTCCGGGGGTGCCCTCCGATGAGCCTTTTCCTCGCACCGCGCTGGCTGTGGTTGTTGCTCGCGGTGCTCGCACTGGCCGCGCTCTACGTAGCCTTCCAGACCCGACGTAAGCAGTTCGCCGCACGGTTCACCAACACCGAACTACTCGATGCCATCGTCCCGAGGCGGCCTGGTTGGCGGCGGCACGTCGCGTTCGGACTGTTGCTGGTCGCGCTGATCTCGCTCACCGCCGCGATGGCCAAGCCGACACACGAGGTACGGGTGCCCAGGGACCGGGCCACGGTGATGATGGCCATCGACGTCTCGCTGTCGATGAAGGCCACCGACGTGGGACCCTCCCGGATCGCGGCGGCCAAGCAGGCGGCCAAGGAGTTCGTCAAACTGCTACCACCCCGGATCAACCTCGGCCTGGTGAGCTTCGCCGGCACCGCCAACGTCCTGGTCACACCGACCACCAATCGCGACTCGGTGGACGCGGCCATCGACCATCTCCAACTGGCAGAGTCCACGGCCATCGGCGAGGCGGTCTTCTCCTGCCTGAGTGCGATCCAGAACTTCGAGGTCCAACTGGAGGGCGAGTCCGACCAGAAGGTTCCGCCGGCCCGCGTCGTGTTGATGTCCGACGGGACCAACACGATCGGACGCAGTCCGGGCCAGGCGGTGGCCGCCGCCAAACAGGCCAGTGTCCCGGTGTCGACGATCGCCTTCGGCACCGACAACGGCTCGGTCGACATCGGCGGCGAACAGGTCTCGGTTCCCGCGGACAAGGACACCCTTCGCCAGATCGCCAAGGACACCGGGGGAAGTTTCCACTCCGCGGCGACGGCCGAGCAGCTGCGGGAGGTGTTTCGTGACCTGGGCAGCCAGATCGGCTTCACCAAGGAACCGCGCGAGGTGACCACCTGGCTGGTCGGCACCGGACTGCTGTTCGCCTTCGCCGCGACGGGCCTTTCGCTGTTCTGGACAAACAGGCTGCTCTGATCTTGTCGGGACCGGTGGGCCGGACCTGCCCGGGTCACCCGATAGCCTCTGCCACGACGGCTAGCAGAGGGGCAGCAGGTGAGTCGTTCCGTACTGGTGACCGGTGGTAACCGTGGGATCGGACTGGCGATCGCGCGCGCGTTCACCGCGCAGGGTGACAGGGTGGCGGTGACCCACCGGGGCAGCGGTGCGCCCGAGGGCCTGTTCGGCGTCTGTTGCGACGTGACCGACAGTGCCGCGGTGGACCGGGCGTTCGGGGTGGTCGAGGCCGAGCACGGGCCGGTGGAGGTGTTGGTGTCCAACGCGGGCATCACCGAGGACACCCTGTTGCTGCGGATGAGTGAACAGAGTTTCAGCCGGGTGCTCGACGCCAACCTGACCGGCGCCTACCGGGTGGCCAAGCGGTCCGCGACCGGCATGCTGCGGATGCGCCGGGGCCGGATGGTCTTCATCTCCTCGGTGGTCGGCTACCTGGGTTCGGCCGGGCAGGTGAACTACGCCGCATCCAAGGCCGGGTTGATCGGGATGGCCAGGTCGATCGCCCGTGAACTGGGTTCCCGCTCCATCACGGCGAACGTCGTCGCACCGGGCTTCGTGCGGACCGACATGACCGACGCGCTGTCGCCGGAACGGCAGGCACAGATCCTCGGACAGGTGCCCCTGAACCGGTTCGCCACCGCCGAGGAGGTCGCCGGCGTGGTGACCTTCCTGGCAGGTGACGCCGCGGCCTACATCACCGGCGCGGTCATCCCGGTGGACGGCGGCCTGGGCATGGGCCACTGATTCCGCTGACACCAGCCGGACCGCCACCGGCGGACTCCGACGTTGAGGTATGCCGGTTCGTCCGCCACCAGACGAACCCCCAGAGCTTCGTAACGACAGAAAGGAACCGCAGTGACCGGCCTGCTTGACGGCAAGCGTCTGCTCGTCACCGGCGTCCTCACCGACGCCTCGATCGCCTTCTCCGCGGCCAGGCTCGCCCAGGAGCAGGGCGCCACGGTGGTGCTGACCAGTTTTGGTCGCACCATGTCGATAACCAGCCGGGTCGCCCGACGGTTGCCCCGGCCAGCCCCGGTGTTGGAACTGGATGTCACCGACACCGAGCACCTCGACACCCTGGCCGAGCGGCTGGGCGAGCATGTCGACGGGCTCGACGGGGTGGTGCACTCGGTCGCCTTCGCACCGTCCAGTTGTCTGGGTGGCGGGTTCCTGGACGCGCCGTGGTCTGATGTGGCCACCGCCGTGCAGGTGTCGGCGTACTCGCTGAAGTCGGTGGCGGTGGCCTGCCTACCGCTGCTCGGAGCCGGCGGATCGATCGTGGGGATGGACTTCGACGCGAGCGTGGCCTGGCCGGCCTACGACTGGATGGGTGTCGCCAAGGCGGGTCTGGAGTCGTGCGCCCGGTACCTGGCGCGTGAGCTGGGGCCACGTGGTGTCCGGGTGAACCTGGTGGCGGCCGGGCCGGTGCGCACGATGGCCGCCAAGAGTATCCCGGGGTTCGAGCAGTTCGAGAACGCCTGGGACCCCCGGGCTCCGCTGGGTTGGAACGTGTCCGATCCCGAACCGGCCGGGCGGGCCTGCGTGGCGTTGCTGTCGGACTGGTTCCCGGCCACCACCGGGGAGATCGTGCACGTTGACGGAGGCTTCCACGCCGTGGGTGTCTGACCGGGCGGCAGGTTCGACATCGACATCGACTCGGGATCGAGTCGGAGTCGTCTTGGTTGGCGACCGGGCAGGCGATGCCTGTTTCGGATGTGCACCAGGGTGGGTCGAACGGGCAGGATGGTGGCCGTGAGTCATGGACCGTTCGATGCCTTCCTTCTTGTCTCCTTCGGTGGCCCCGATGGTCCCGAAGACGTGCTGCCGTTCCTGGAGAACGTCACCAGTGGCAGGGGGGTGCCCAGGGATCGGCTGCTGGAGGTCGCCGAGCACTACCGGCACTTCGACGGTGTCTCGCCCATCAACGCGCAGAACCGCGCGTTGCTCGACGCGATCGGCGCCGACTTCGCCGGCCACGGGGTGGACCTGCCGTTGTACTGGGGAAACCGCAACTGGCGCCCCTTGCTCACCGAGACAGTCCGGCGGATGCGTGCCGACGGGATCCGGCGGGCTGTGGCGCTGGTCACATCCGCGTACTCGTCCTACTCCGGTTGCCGGCAGTACCACGAGGACATCGGCCGGGCGCGCGCGGCCGTCGGTCCGGGCGCACCACAGATCGACAAGCTGCGGCACTACTTCAACCATCCAGGCTTCGTTGAGGCCAACGCCAACGCGGTCGCAGCCGCGTTGGCGACCCTCCCGCAGGCCGATCAGGCCGGGGCGCGCCTGGTGTTCACCGCACACAGCATCCCGGTGACGATGGCGCGAGCCAGCGGCCCGCTCGCGCTGGAGTCACCACAGGAAAGTCCCGAAGGCGGCCTGTACGTCGCGCAACTCACCGAGGCGGCGCGACTGGTGACCGAGGCGGTTGCGGCGTCACGGGACCGGTCCGACGACGGGTTCGACCTCGTCTGGCAGAGCCGCAGCGGTCCGCTCCGGGTGCCCTGGTTGGAGCCGGATGTCAACGATCATCTGGAGAAGCTGGCCCGGGACGGTACCGGTGCGGTGGTGGTCTGCCCGATCGGGTTTGTCAGCGACCACGTCGAGGTGCGTTGGGACCTGGACACCGAGGCAGCCCAGACCGCGGGGAAGCTGGGGATGCGGTTCGCCCGGGCGTCCACCGCCGGCACCCATCCGACTTTCGTGACCATGGTTCGTCAACTGGTGGACGAACTCGCGGCGGGTGGACCGCGTCGGGCACTCGGCCCGATGGGGCCCAGTCACCTACGCTGCCCGCTGGGTTGCTGCCCGGCGCCTCGCCGGCCGACCGCACGGAGTTGAGCCCGGCCGTCGACTCCCGCGGCAGATTCGGCGAGTGACGTCCGCCGGTTGGGATGCGGGGGCACACGAGCCGGACAGTCATTGTGCCAGGAGCTCTCTGTACGCGTGCTGCTGTCCAGACCGGCTGGCTGGCCTTTCTCGGTCGGTTCCTGATGCCCACCACGATGGTGAGTCCCAGATATGTGGGTCACAGCATGGTGAGACGGTTCCGCGCGTTGGGTCTGAACGCGCTACCACAGCACGACCCGGTGGTGCCCCGGGTCGTGCTGACGACCTGACCAGGTCGGTGGTCGGTCAACCGACGGTCGCGGCGTTGTAGGCGGCGACCCGGGCCCTGCGCACCGCGGTGCGCAGAGGGCGAAGTGCCGCGTCCCTGGCCACCGCCTGCGCGCTGGTCACCGCACCCCCCGGAGCGTCGGCGTCGGCCAACTCCAGCACGTCAGCCAACCGGTCGGCCTGGGCGAGTAGCCGGACCGCCCGCGGGGGACAACGCGGTGGCAGTCGCGGGTCGGTGGGACGTCGCACCCGCGCCACGCCCTCGCCCACCTCTGGGCGCCAGCTCGCCACGTCTGCCACCAGCAGGGCCGAGGTTGCCTCCCGCAGGGCGGCACCCAGCGCGTGTTCGGCCTCGGCGACGGTAAGCGGGTCCCGGCCGGGATCGTCTGTCGAAAAGGCGGTCCACCGTACCGAGATGGTCGCACTACCCACCGCTGAGCCGTGCCGGGTGACCGTCGGGACAATTCCCAGACCGCCGCCCAGGACGGCCTCACCGGCCTCGATGGCGGCGCTGGTGAACGGTCCGGGGCCCGGAAGCCCACGGGGATCGCCGGGTACCGGCAACACCAGTCGCACCGAGGTGGCTCGCCGGTCGCGCAGGGTCGCCAACAGCCAACCCAGCGGTACACCTGTCACATCAAGTACCTGGTCTGGTTCGAGGCCGGAGTCGGCGGGGTGGGCCAGGCCCACGGGGTCGACGTGGCCCACCGGGCCGACGTCAACGGGGTTGACCAGACCGACCACCCGGTGCGGCTGGTCGGTGCCGGTCACCGCGTCGACGGCCTCGTCGTAGCTGACCTCGCCGGCAAGCCACGCCGACGCCCACGCGGCGAGCAGGCCAGACCGTACTGTGGACATGCCGGCGAGCCTACGTCCGCCGGGCCCGGCACGCCCGATAGCGTCGGCTTCGTGCGAAGCAGACAATACGGTCACGATGTTCTGGCCGGTACCAGGCAACGGCGCCGGGTACCCGAGGTTCCCGCCGAACGCGACCTGGTGGTCGAGGTGGCCGACGGGGTTGTCCCCGGATTCTGCGGTGCCGTGGTGGACTGCGCCGCGACCTGGGTCACGTTGGAGGACCGGCATGGCAACCGGCGGGTCTTCCCGCTGGTTCCGGCGGGTTTTCTGCTGGACGGCCGGCTGGTCACACTGACCCGACCCGCCCCCGCGGCACGATCGGCTCGCGGCCGGACCGCCTCCGGTTCCCGCGCGGCCCCCGCCGTGCCTGCCCGGGTGGCCAGGGCCAGCCGGATCTGGGTGGAGGGCCGGCACGACGCCGAACTGGTCGAACGGGTGTGGGGTGACGACCTGCGGGAGGTCGGCGTGGTGGTCGAGCCGTGCGACGGGATCGACGAGCTGGCCGAGGCGGTCGCGAACTTCCGGCCGGCTCCCGGCCGCAGGCTGGGCGTGCTGGTCGACCATCTTGTCGAGAACAGCAAGGAAAGCAGGGTGGTGGCGGCGTTGACCGGCCCGCACGTGCTGGTCACCGGCCATCCCTACGTGGACGTCTGGCAGGCCGTCAAACCCGCCTCGGTGGGTATCCGAGCCTGGCCGCGGGTACCACACGGGATCGCCTGGAAGGAAGGCGTGTGCCAGGCGCTGGGCGTCGCCGACAGCCACCAGATGTGGCTGCGGGTACTCGCCGGTGTGCGTTCCTACGCCGACCTGGAAGTGCCACTGCTTGGTGCGGTCGAGCGGTTGATCGACTTCGTGACGGAGGACTGACCAGCGCCGGGTCGGAGGCACACCCGGTCCCCGTCGGCCGGGAACAAACTCGGGTCAACGGGCCCGTTGGCCGGTCTGGCAGGATGGACATGTGCCCGCATGGTTGGTTTGGCTTGTCGCGGCGGGGGTTCTGGCCATCGCCGAGGCGTTGTCGCTTGACCTGGTGTTGATCATGTGTGGCGGTGCGGCTCTGATGGGAGCGGCAGCCGCGGCGCTGGGGGCGCCCGTCGCGATCCAGTTCGCGGTCTTCGCCGTCGGAGCGCTGGGGCTGCTCGCGGTCGTGCGTCCGGCGGCCAAGCGACACATGGAACTGTCCTCCCCACACCCCAGGACCGGTATCGAGGCGCTGGTGGGCAACCAGGCAGTGGTGGTGCGGGCCGTTGACGCACACAGCGGCCGGGTGAAGTTGGCCGGTGAGGAGTGGTCAGCCCAGGCGTTCGACCCCACCGAGGTCCTCGAGGTGGGACGGGTCGTCCGGGTGATGGAGATCAAGGGTGCCACCGCAATCGTCTGGGGAGGGCCATAGATGGCCGCACTGATCGCACTGGGTGTACTCGTGGTCCTGGTGCTGGTAATCCTGAGCCGCAGTATCAGGGTCGTACCGCAGGCCCGCGCGGCGATTGTCGAACGGTTGGGCCGCTACCAGCGCACGCTCACTCCGGGGTTGGCCGTGCTGACGCCGTTCGTGGACAAGGTACGGGCGACGATCGACCTGCGTGAACAGGTGGTTTCCTTCCCTCCACAGCCGGTCATCACCTCGGACAACCTGACTGTCAACATCGACACCGTCGTCTACTTCCAGGTGACCGAACCGTCACGGGCGACCTATGAGATCGCAAACTACATCCAGGCGGTCGAGCAACTCACCATCACCACCCTGCGCAATGTCGTGGGCGGTATGAACCTGGAGGAAACCCTGACGTCCCGGGACGCCATCAACACCAGGTTGCGCGGCGAA
>DATCXL010000226.1:0-2157 GCA_036565825.1 Mycobacteriales bacterium | reverse complement strand
ACGCAACACCAGCACCTCCGCGTGCGCGGTCGGATCGCCCCGCCGCTCCCGCTCGTTGCACGCCTCAGCCAGGACCTGACCGTCGGCGTCGACGAGCACGGCACCCACCGGGACGTCGGCCGAGCCCGCGGCCGACCCGGCCGCGCGCAACGCGAGCCGCATCAGGTCCTCAGGCCGTCGAACAGTCGACACCTACACCTCGCGCAGGTTCTCCAGCTCGTCCGAACAGCCGGCGCTCTCGCACACCGCGGAGATCACGTCCGAGGGCAGGGTGCCCTCGTGTGCGCACAGTTCCAACAGCTCGCTGGCGGACGTGCCCAGGTCGGTGAGCAGGTCGGCATCGCCCAACGGCTCAGCGTCGTGACCGAGCGGCTCCTCCTCCTCGTCCTCGTCCACCCGCACCGGTTCTGTCTCCTCGGCGAGCAGTCCGGCGACCGCGAACGTGTCGGCGGCGCGACCGTCGGAGACGAAAACCCGCGGAGTGTCCTCACTCACATTCAGACGCACGATGGCGACATACTCGTCGTCCTCCTCAACGAACAGCACCGTCGTGCTGGCGTCGGGCTCCAGCTCACGGAGCAGGTCGACCACGTCATCGATGGTCTCAACCTCGTCCAGGTCGACCTCGTGGGCGGCCCAGTTGTCGCCGATATGGGCGAGTGCGGCGGCGAAGTACGACACGTCCTCCCCCTGCTACTACATCTGATTCGGAAAATCGAACGATGGCATGACCCTGGGGATCAGGACATCAACGAGTCCACCACCCGGGAGTAGGCCGCGCCCACCCCGATCCGGCGCGTGATCGCGGTCAGCATCTCATCCGAGTAGAGGTCCCCGTCCTCCAGGATCGTACGGAGATCTCGCTCGGGAAGGCCAAGATCGCAGAACAGGTTCAGGTCACCGGCCGACCAGACCTCGTCGAGGTCCTCGGCGGCGGGCAACGGCTCACCCAACCGGGCCAACGCCTGCCGGGCCAGGTCCCAGTCGGCGGCCGCGGTGACGTCGGACAACAACAGCCGCAGCCCGCCGCCCGGCGCCAGTCGCAAGGCCAGGAAGAACTCGTCCTCCACGTTGACCAGCGCGATCGGGCCACCCTCCGGGGGCTGCTGGCGCAGCGCGGCCACGCAGCCGGCCAGGCTGTCCATGACCGCCGGAGGCAACGGGTCGCACTGCCAGTTCCCGCCCTCCCGGTACAGCGCGACCGCGAACCCGTCCTCTGCCATCACACCCTCCCCCGTGACCTCTGCTGGCATCCTCCCCGGCGGGTGCCCGGGCCGGGCAGACCGGCCCGGCGACGCGCCGGTCGCCCGGGGACGCGGCCGGTGGTGGTGTGCGATGTCGCCGGAGTTACCGTCGTCACAGCGCGTACTATTTCCCGGAAAGCACTGGACTGACCCTGCCCGGCCACCCATGCTGGTTTCATGGGCGAACTAGTTCCGTTTCCAACGCCCAACCGAGACGTCTTCATCGACGGTCGTGGCGAAGGCCGCGTGCTACGCGTGAGTTGGCATCCTTCCGAGGGCATGGTTGTCCTGAGCCTGTGGGAGTGGGACCAGTGCCGTGCGACGTTCCGGCTGGCGCCGACCGATGTGCCGGACCTGATCGCACTGCTCGCTGGAGGACTCCCCGACCACGCGGGGACGCCGCAGCCTGCCATCGCGCCGCCCGGTGGACCGGATCCGTTCCCGGCTGGACCAGCATTTGCGTCCGCGCCGCCGGGCCAGCCCGTCGGGCCATTCGACGGACCGCCTCCCAGGCCGTTCCCTGACGCGCCGCCCGGTCAGTTCCCAGACCAGTTCCCAGACCAGTTCCCGGACCGGTTCCCGGACCAGGTCGTGGGCCAGGCCCCGGGCGGGTTCCCAGCGCAGGCACCCTTCTTCACCGCAGGCGGATTCCAGACCGAGCTGCCACCGCCGTATCCGCCCCCCGGCAGCCTCGAGCCCGGTTACGGCGACTCGGGCATGCGGTTCCCGGCCGCTGCCCACGACGGCCCACCGACCGCGGACCACCCCGACGGTCCCGTGCCCTACCGCGCGGCGCCCACCGAGTTCTGGCCGGCCCGGCCGGACCAACCAGAGGTGGCCAGCCACCTCCCGGCCGGCCAGTTCCCGGGCGAGCAGTTCCCCGGTGGCCAGTTCCCCGGCGGCCAGTTCCCCG
>DATCXL010000591.1:0-2989 GCA_036565825.1 Mycobacteriales bacterium | reverse complement strand
GGGCCGCCTCGGCGGCTGCGGCGCGGGCCTTGGCCGTGCTGACCTGTTGTTCGGCGTGGGCGAGCCGGGCGGTGACCTCGGCCGCGGCGGCGTTCGGGTCGGACAGCGTGCGCAGTTCGCCAACCAACGCGGTCAGTCGGTCGATCAGCCGGTCGCCCAGTTCGGTGACGTCCCGGCGGAGCTCCCCGGCGCGCGCGGCGGCGAAGGTGACCGGTTGGTCGAGGTCGGTGGCTGACCGCGGCGGTGTGCGGGTGCCGCGTCGTTTGGCCTTCTGGCGTTCCTGCCAGGCCCGGGCGGCGGTGTGATCGGGGTCCTGGCAGTACCTGGGTAGCTGGCCGACCGCCCCGGCCCGGGCGGCGACCGGGCGATCACATCCGGGGAATGCACACCCGCGTTCGTCGTGTGTGATCACGCCCGGATTCTAGTGCCGCGTCCGACCGGGGCCCGGGTGGTGCCGATGCGGACGGCCACGCCGGCCCTTCGTCGGATCCGGGAAGGTAACCGGTTACACGACATGCCTGGTGGGAGTTTTTCAGATGGAAATCTCGGCCAGTGGAAAGGTGTGGACGGTCGGAGGCATGGCACTCCACGCCCTTCCTAATCCCAACTAGATATGACGAACGCGGCGCACACCCACAACTAGGGACGTATCATCCGCAAAGATCTTGCTACTACCTGTGGTCGCCATTGCTCTTGAGACCTGATCCCCGCTCGAGACCGAGCGTCCACGCCGCTGGGTTGCTCTCGTGATGGGTAGGCGTCGTCGCATGGTCTCCGTCCGGCGTTCGGGCGGCACGGCGGTACCGGAAAACGGTTCGGCCATGCGGCAACCCGGAACGTTCCGGTTGGAGAGTGGATGAGCGCAACGAAGCGCCTGGTACCGCACGTTCCACTGTCTGGAACGCAGCGGTTCGTGTGGTTCACGCAGGCATGCGCTGATCGCCCAGCGCTCAACGATCCGGTGGGACTGCGCCTGTCGGGTCGGCTCGACGTGTCGGCACTGGCCACCGCACTGTCAACGGTCGCCTCTCGCCACCACGCGCTGGCAACGTCGTTGGTCCTACGCGAAGGCGTTCCCGTGCTCGCCTCCGACGGTGGATCCCGGCCCGACCTGGTGGTCACCAGCGTGCTGCCCGGTGCCGACCTCGACGCCCTGGTCGATGAATCGTTGGAGGCCCCAGACCCCGTGGTAGGGCCGTTTATGCGGGTTCGGCTGATCAGCGCCTCCGACGAGGACCACACTCTCCTGCTCACCACCCACCGGCTGGTGTCCGATTATCAGTCGAATGTCATGCTGATGTCTGAGCTGTCCGAAGTTTACGCGGCGGTGGTGTCTGGTCAACCACCCCAACTGCCCGAGCCGTCAGTGCAGTACCCCGACTTCGCCCGATGGCAGCAGGCCTGGTTGGCCAGCCCCGTCGGTCAGCAGGAGTTGGACCGCTGGGAGAGCCGACTGGCCGGGTTGCCGACACTGGACCTGCCCGCCGACCACCACCGCCGTGCCTCTGGCTCGCCGCGGGCCGGGAGGGTCTGTCGCGTGGTTGGTGGGCACCTGCCACCACCGGCCACGCTGCCCGCCATGCTCGCCACGGCGCTCGCGGCCGTACTCACCCGCCACACCCGCAACGACGAGGTGGTACTGGGCCTGTTCGGCGGGCCACCGAACCCCGCGCTGCGCCGGTCGGTCGGCCCGTTCGACGACCCGGTGGTACTACGCCTGGACACCTCTGGCGACCCCACCCTCGCCGAGTTGCTTGCTCGCACGCGCACGGCGATGGACCGCGCCACGCGGCAGCCGACCGTGCCGTTCGCCGAGATCGTCGAGCGGCTGGAGCCCAGGCGTGACCTGGACCGTCACCCGGTGTTCCAGGTCGGGCTGGCGGTACGTGAGGGCCGCACCGTGCGGTTTCCGGGGCTGCGGGTCGAACCACTCGACCTGACGACCGGTGACCTGGCCGCTGATGCCCTCGATCTGTCGGTGACCGCAACCCGCACCGACGACGGGCTGGAACTGGCCGTCCGATACCGCGCGGACCTGTTCGACCGGTGGCGGATCGAACGGTTGGTCGACCACCTGGTCGGCGCGTTCGACACGGTACGAGACGAGCCGGGTCGCCGGCTCGCCCTGATCGACCTGCTCTCCGACATGGAACGCGATCAGGTCCTGTCGGGCTGGCACGGTCGCTGCCGGCCGATCCCGGACACCCCCGTGCACGCGTTGGTCGCCGAGCAGGCCGCCCGAACGCCCGAGGCGGTCGCGGTGACCGACGCGACCGGTGGCCTGACCTACCGCGAACTGGACCTGCGGTCCAACCGGTTGGCCAACCACCTGCGTTCCCTGGGCGTGGGCCCCGGCGTGCTGGTTGCGGTGTTCCTGCCCCGCGACGTCGAGATGGTGGTCACCCTGCTGGCCGTACTCAAGGCCGGCGGGGCGTACGTACCGCTGGACCTGGGCTACCCCGCCGGTCGGATCGAGATGATCCTGCACGACGCGCGGGCCGGACTGGTGCTGACCCGCTCGACGCTGCGCAGCAGACTCCCCGACACCGGCTCGGCGACGATCGTGCCGCTGGACCTGCACGACCAACTGGTCGCCGCCGCCGGTGATCAGGACCCGGAGGTGGGTTTCGATCCCGACCGGCTCTGCCACGTGGTGTTCACATCCGGTTCGACCGGCCGACCCAAGGGTGTGGCGACCTGCCACCGCAACGTGACCGGGTACCTGTCCGGACTGCTGGCGGTGGTCGAACCGGACCGTTTCGCCCGTGTGCTGTTCAGCACCGCCGCGTCCTTCGACGCGTGCCTGGTCGAACTGTGGCCGCCGCTACTGGTGGGCGGCACCCTCGTGGTGGTCGACAACCTGCTGCTGGTGTCCGACCAGGTGGACCACCACGATGACGTCACCCTGATCAACACGGTGCCCTCGGTGCTGGCGGAGTACCTGCGGCTGGGCAGGCTGCCCCGCGGCCTGCGCACCCTGACCATCGGC
>DATCXL010000568.1:0-2408 GCA_036565825.1 Mycobacteriales bacterium | reverse complement strand
CGAGCAGGTAGGAACCCTGGGCGACGAGCGCGAGCTCGTAGACCAACCCGCACGCCGCACACGCGAACGTGGCGAACAGCAGCCCGGCGCGGGTCAGCCGCGCCCGGCGCCCCGCCAGCGACGTAGCCGGTTCGGCTGTCTGCCCGCCGGCGGTGTCGGTCATCGTTTCAGGAGCCCTCAGAGGATTGCCACGGCGATGATCGCGGAGACCGCGAGGTGCGTGGCGCCGTTGACATACACCGCAGGGTGCGGTTGCTCCTCGACCAGGATGGCGCCGAGCCTGCCGGGAGTGACCGCGTCGATGACCAGGAACGACACGCCCATCAGCACCAGGCCCAGCAGGCCGTAGGCCGCGGTGGACAGCAGCCCGGTGCCCCAGTCGTCTCCGCTGGCGGCGATGGCGGTGGCCACGATGGCTCCGGTGCCCACAACGTTGCTGGTCAGCAGGACGGCCGCGTTGCGGTTGCGCTGCACCCAGACCTGCTCACGCAGGTTTCCCGGGGTGAGCACGTCCAGCAACACGAAGCCGACCGCCATCAGTACCAGGCCGACCAGGCCGTAGGTGGTGACGATGCCCACTTCGCGGAAGACGTCGGAAACCATGTGGTTACTCCTTCTCGCTGCCGGCATCGCGCCGCGGTTCGGGGGACGGATGCTGGTCCGTTGCCACGTCGGTTACCTGGTCCGGCTGCCGTGTCGACCTGCCCGGCGGCCGGGCTTTGGGCTTCGCCCTGCCGGATGGCCGGATCTTCGACTTCGCTTTGCCGTCTACTGTGGAGCGACGTGGCCCCGAGCCGGTCCGGGCCGGTGTTCGGCGCCACAGGTCCCTGGGCCGCAGGTGTGCGCTGCGCATCACGTAGCCGCCGAACACGATTCCGGCCACCAGCAGGGCGAGGCCCCACAGCAGCATGGTCCCGACCTGCCGCCAGAAGTCCGAGCCCGGCGAGTCGGTCAGGTGCGCGTCCGGGTCGACGCCGGTCTCCGGGGTCGCCTCGATCGGTCGCGCCACGCCCACATCCGCGGCCAACTGTGGCAGCGCGGCGACCGCCTTGAAGACCACCACGTCGACGTCGTCGCCGACCAACCCGCCCTCGTCGACGATGTCCAGCTCGTCCAGGTCCTGCTTCGTCGGCCCACTCGGCTCGCTGACGACGTTGTAGGTGGCCGAGTCCTCGGCCTCGGATGACTCACTGGTGTAGGTGATGTCCGCGAAGAATTCCACGGTGGTCGCGCAGAGCGGGGGACCGAAGTCACTGACCTGGCTGCCGGCACCGAAGCTCGTGCCGACGCTGAGATCCGAACCGGCGTCCGGGTCGTACACCTGGACGCGCCAGCCGTAGCAGATGTCCTGTCCTTCGGCCGCCTCAGCGAGTATGGCGGCCAACTCGTCGGCGTCGGCCGGGTCGAACACCACGTCGGCGTGGGCGATCCCGGGACCGGTGGCCAGCACCAACAGGGTGCCGGCGCACACGGTCGCGGTTCGGAGCCATCCGCGGGTCACTTGCCGCTGCCCGGACCGCCGCCGCGGAAGTTCTCGCCCGCGCCGCCACCGGTACCCCACGTCCCGCCGACGTAGGGCAGCCAGCGCGCGAAGCCGTGACGCTCGTCGTCGATGTAGATCCGGGAGCCCGAACCGTTCGCGGTGATCGCCACGATGTCGTCGGAGTAGCGCAGGAAGTAGCCGCTCGGGTCGAACTGGGTGTCCGAGGGCGGGCGGGCGGAGTGGATCTGGCTGTAGACCACGTTCGGCGTGCTCGTCGACGTGTACACAACGGACCTGCCGGTGCCGGAACTGCGTGAGTAGTGGCCGTCGAGGTAGTCGCGGATGCCTCCGCTGCTCACCAGCGCCACCACCATCACGACCAACCCGATGCCGCTGATTCCGCAGGCCGCCAGCAACTTCTTTCGGGGGCTCATCGCGGCCGCACCACGCTCACGGTCTCGACCAGCTCACCGGCCTGCGGATATGCGTGCCAGGTCCACCAGCGCACCACACCGCCCGGCTGGGCACGGACCCGCAGCGCGGTCACCGCCGTCGGCGACCCGGGGAACTCGCCGACCAGCGCCTGCTCGTCGGTCTCGCAGTCGCGCACGATGTCCGCGACCTGGGCGGCGAACCGGTCAGGGTCGAGTCGGTGACACCGGGCCTGGAACCGGGCCACGAAACCGCCGCCGACGGTCTGCTCGTGCTCGGGCAGTGTGCCGGTCACCGCTGACAGGCAGGCCACCGTCTCCGACCAGTCGGTACCCAACACCACCTGGTGGCTGGCGCCCAGAATCCGCAACTCCAACTCGATGCCGGGCAGCGACACCCGGTGCGTGCCCAACGCGGGCAGCGGCCGTAACCCGTAGGTGAGGCTCAGGTCAGCGGCGCGCGAGTCCGCGTACCGGGTGGCGAGCACGGTCTT
>DATCXL010000566.1:0-3191 GCA_036565825.1 Mycobacteriales bacterium | reverse complement strand
GGTTTGGTGCGCGTCGGATGCCAGGCGCAGTTCGGCGGTGGTCCCCGCGTCGGTTTGCACGGCGCCGACAACCTTCACCACGTCACACACCGGGTCCTGGTCGCTGCCCTCGTAGGCGGAGATGAAGCTCGCCGAGGTGATCAACTGGCGGGCGGGTTGGTGCATGACCAGCGGCACGGACGGGAAGATCTGCCCGTGGATGCCGTCGACGTTGCCGCGTAGCAGTGCCCCGGTCGGGTCGAACTCTGCGACACCGTACCCGCCTACGACACTGTTACCGCCTCCGTCGTCGGAGACAGCGGAGAACGTCCACTGTCCGGCGACCCACCGTGGTGTGCCGTCGGTGTCGAGTAGCTGCGTGGATCCGCCACGCATGCTCGAGAACGGCAAACGGGGTAGGCGTTCCAGTTTGCTCACCCGGTCGCGTAGTTCCCGCAGCTCGGCGGCCAGCGATGGGGGCATCGCGGGGTCGATCGGCATCGTGGCCTCCTCGTCAGATGGTGGTGAATGCGTCGGCCACCGCGTAGGTGAGTTCGATCTTCTCCCCGCCTGACCGGTCGAGGGTGCCGTCCAGTTGGACGATCAGGTACAGGTCGTCGATGTCGACCAGGCCGAATCCGCTGCGCACCAGGACCACGTCGTTGACCACGTAGGACCCGAGGGTCGGGTCGGCGTTGGGGTTGACCGCGATCTTCGGCAGCACAATCGGCGCTTTGCCGCGGGCCAGACGGCGTCGGGCGTGGGAGGCGAGGGTGGCTGGGACGGTCACCTCGGTGTGGGACTCCACATCGTCCAACAGTGGGTACACGCCGATCAGTGACGCGTTGGCTTGGGTGGTGCGCAGCCCGGCGTCACCCTCACCAGCGCCCACACCGTCCACGTGGGTCACCACCGCTGTGCCGTCACCCTTCGCGGACAACGTGGTGATGTTCTTGCCTTCCTCAAACACCAAAGGAGTGCGGCGTCCAGAGTCTGGGCTAGTGACGAACCTCGCCTGGATCGCGTCACCGACTCGGACCGTGTCGTAGCGAAAGGAGAACCCGTTCTCGTCGGAGGCCATGTTCTCCAACAGTTGCCCGACGTTGTTCCGTTCGCTCGCCCGCCACGTCCGATCCCGTAGCTGCCCCGAGGCGACCACGGCCGACGTGTCGATGACCGGGGTTTGCCCGGTGGTCTGCGTGTAGTCCACCAACGCCTTGGCGATCACGCTGGTTTGGTCCTGGTCGGTGAAGGACAGGTCTTTGCGCAGGGTGCGCCGCCTGACGTAGGAGTGCCAGCCCTCGCCGTGCAGGGACAGGGTGCCGGCGGAGAAGTCAGCGTCCCACGTCCACCAGACACCGCCGGCGACGATCGTGCCGTCCCGGACGATCGCCCCACAGGTCCGGGCCACGCTACCCGGGATGATGGACCCCAGCGCGGCGATGACGTCCGGTGGTTGGCTGATCGACACCGTGACATCCAGCCGGCCCGGGGCGTTGCGGACGTGGGACCACGACGCGGCTGTGGCCGGCATCTCACCGAGCACCCTGCCCGTGAGCAGGTCGGCTACCAGCACCTGGTAGTCGGCCACTCAGACCGCCCGCCAGGACACCGTCACCGTGTGGCTGGACGCGACGGTCGCACCGTTCGACGCGGCCACCTTCACCGTGAACCCGGTCGGGCTGATCGCGGTGAGAGTGTCCGTCCAGGACCCACCCGCGGCCTCGACCAGGACGATCGTCAGGTGCGGCGTGTCCGCGAAAGGCACGTCGAAGGTGACCGTGGTTGACACCGACGATGTGCCAGAGGCCACCACCACGTCCTTGGTGGACTGCTGGGCGCCTTGGAACACCCGCTTGTCGGTGATGTCGGCGTTGGTGACGCTGTTCGCGTTGGCCGCCACTGCGATCTGGGCCAGGGTGATCGAGTTTTTCGGGGCGGTCGGCGCTGACGGTGTCGCCGCCGCGGTGCCGGTGACCACCACGATCGACGCCGCGTCGACCGTCCCCGAATACTCCTGGTCCTGGACCTTGGCCACGATCAGGTCGATGCGGGCGTTCGTCGGATCCGACGCGGCGACCGCGAGGTTGATCGTCGCGTCGTTGTACACCACGTAGTAGCCCTGGCCTGCCGATTCGGTGCCGGCCACCACAACCTGCCCGGCCGCCACGTTCACAGACATGTCGGGGGTGCCCTTGGCGGTGACGTCCAGGTCGGTCGGGGCGATGATCCCCGGCCGGCCGAACAGCGCCTGAAACGCCCGCCGGAACTGCACGGCGTTCTCCCCGCCGGCCTGGATTGCAACGGGTTTCGTCGCGACCGTCATCTGGGCCTCCTCATATCCAGGCTGAGCGCCACGTGAGCGCCATCGTCGGGGTGCCAGTCGTCGTCCCACCAAACCGGAACCTCGTGGCCCCGGGGTTGAGGTCCCACCAGGACGCCGGGGAGGCGAGCCGGTCGTACCGGGACGCCGTTCCGTTGAGCAGGGCGGTTCTGGTGGCCGAGTCGATGATCAGGGTGTCGGTGTCGGCCAACGTCAGCCCGCCGTTGGCGGAGAACCGAAGCGCATCCCCGGTGTCGACGTTCTCCACCGACGGATTGGTCACCGGCCCGGTGATGGTCACCGACCACGGCGTGGAGTAGGTGCCGGCGTTGGTCGCGGTGACGATCCCCGAGGCGGAGGCCCCACCCCAGTCCATCGGCCACATCTGCGGCCAGGCGTGCCCCGTGCCGGTGTCCGCCAGATCCGTGGACACCGTCGACTCGACGTCGTCGTAGATCCTGGGGTCGGTGCAGTCGAACTGGACCATGTACACGGGGATGCGTTGCTGCCACAGCCTGTCCACTGGTGCGGCGAGCTTCCGTGGCCGCCCGACGAGGCGGCGTACCCCGCCGTCGGCGACCCCCGGGGCCTGGAACGTCAGCGGCTGTTCGGTCACCCCGCTGCCCGATCGGAACGCCCGTTTGAACGCTGACACGGCCGCGGCGAACGCCGCATCGTCCGACCCGGTCATCTCGACGCGAAGCACGATCGAACGGCCGTCGAGAAAGTCATCCCCGGCCGTGAGCCCATCGGAGCGGAGCCGGGGCTGGTCGGAGACGGCAACGTCGGGGTGGTCGGCCAGCCCTTCGATTGGCCACATCACCCGGTACGGGGTGCCTGATCCGAGCAACAGGTCGTTGTAGGAGACCTGCCAGTCTGCGGTGACCGC
>DATCXL010000548.1:0-6203 GCA_036565825.1 Mycobacteriales bacterium | reverse complement strand
GGCGCCGCGCAGGCGCTGGAGCGAGCCCGGGGAGCCCGCGACCTGGTCCAGCCCGACGAACTGGACACCGCCTACGGCGGCATCCTGTCCTTCTCCCCGGCCAAGGAGAACTACTACGCCAGCGGCACCTGGGTCGCGATCGAGGACGGTATCCGCACCCGGCAGGCCGCCGAGGCGTCGATCCGCGCCTACCAGGCAGGTCCAGCCGAGGACCGGGCCCGCGACAACGAGGCCCTTGCCCAGATCAACATCGCGATCGCGCACGTTCTGGACGATGACCTGGAGGCGGCCCAGGCGGCGCTCGCACTCGCACTGGAACTGCCAGCGGAACTGCACATCACCAACGTCAGCGCTCAACTCCGCCGGCTGTACGACCGGGTCACCCAACGCCGGTACGACGGTTCCGGCCCGGCCGCCACCATCCGCGACCACATCGAACACCACCTGTCCACCACCCACCCCACCCTGCCCCCGGGGTGACCCCAGAACACGTCACCCTCCAACCGCACCGCACGACCCCACCTTCCGTTGGGGGTTTTCGCGTGAAAACCCCTACCCGGTCGGCCCCGCACCCGGGGGTATTCGCGAGAAAACACCTTGAGTAGCGGGGGGTGGCAGTGTCAGCGGTAGAAGACGTCGCCGGGCGACTGGGCCTGGTCCTGAACCAGTCGCCCAGCGACCTGTGCCAGGTCGCCGATCAACTCGACGATGTGGTGACCACGCTCGGCGCGGTTGCCGGCGGCAGCGTCGACGAACACCTGCTCGGCGCCGTCTCGGCGTTCACCCGCGCCAGGCAGGCCGCCGAGGACGCCGCACACGCCCTGCGCGCCGCCCTCGGACACGTGGCCGACTACCTGGCGCGCACTCCGTGTCATGACAACTGTGTAAGCCGTGGATGGGCCAGGATCGGGTCACGTTCGGTGGCTCAGAAAGGGTTCATTCAGTGGTTTCTCAGGATATGCAGCGTGTGTCGGATGGCGTGAAAGCCGGCGAGTTGCTGGCTAACGTGATCACACCTGACATGTTGGACGCGTTGGTGACTGGCGCCCACGCGAACGGGGGTTCGCCCGGTGTCCAGGAGTTGTTGAACGAAATGACGAAAGCCGTCCTGGAACGCGCCCTGGACGTCGAGATGGCCCACCACCTCGGTTACGAGAAAGGTGACCCGGCCGGGGCGGGGACGGGTAACTCCCGCAACGGCCGGTCGACCAAGACAGTATCTACGGCGCACGGCCCGGTCACGATCGACGTCCCACGCGACCGGAACGGCGAATTCGAACCCACCCTGGTACCGAAACGGTCTCGCCGGCTGGGTAACATCGATGAGGCGATTCTGCCGCTGTACTCGGGGGAATGACCACCCGTGACATCGAAGCACATTTGAAAGAGGTATACGGGGTCACCGCCTCACGGGAACTGGTCTCGAATGTGACCGAGGTCGTCGTCGACGAGATCGCGTTGTGGCAGAACCGGCCACTCGACGAGGTGTATCCGATCCTCTACATCGACGGAATCCGGCTGCGTGTGAAGGACAAGGGCGTGGTCACCGTCAAGACCGCGCACCTGGCCGTCGGGGTCGACCTCGACGGCCGCAAACACGCCCTGGGCTGCTGGATCGCTGACACCGAAGCCGCGAAGTTCTGGCACAAGGTGTTGACCGACCTGCGGAACCGGGGCCTGCGAGACGTCCTCATCGCCTGCTGCGACGGCCTGACCGGCCTCCCCGACGCGATCCGGGCGGTGTTCCCCGACACGATCGTGCAAACCTGTGTCGTCCACGTCATCCGGAACGCGATGCGGTTCATCTCCTACGGCGACCGGAAGACTGTCGCCGCCGGGATGCGCGCGATCTACACCGCCCCCACCCCGGAGGCCGCACAGATCGCGTTGACCGAGTTCGATAAACAATTCGGCACCCGCTACCCGGCCGCCGTCCAGGTATGGCGGCACGCATGGAACGAATTCACCCCATTCCTCGACTACCCCGCCGAACTCCGCCGGGTCGTCTACACAACGAACCTGATCGAAAACATCAACTTCCAACTGAGGAAACTCACCAAAAACCGCGGCCACTTCGACAGCGACACCGCCGCCATGAAACTCCTCTACCTCGGACTACGCAACATCACCACCCACCGAGGCGGACCCTCAGGAACCGGAACCTGGGGCTGGAAACAAGCACTCAACACACTCGTCGTCCTCTTCCCAGGACGCCTACCCCTCCACTAACATCACCACCACACCCCATCCATGGCTTACACAGAAACCATGACAGGGCCGCCGTGGACGGTTCCGTTCGGGTACCTGTCCCCCGCTGTTAACTCGACGACCTCCTACACCCCACCAAGCCGGAGAACTCCGACACCGAACCGCCCGACCACGGCGATACCACGCCACCAGAAGAACTCACATAGAGCACAACTGCGGCCAGGGCCGGCATCACGAAGTGCGGGCCCTGGCCGCCGGCTGGGAAACACCGCCTACCCGAATGTGGGATTCATGTCCTTGCCGCTGTCCGCATGGTGAAGACTGAGCTTATGGCCCAGGCGACCTTGCATAAGTACATACGTGACAAGAGAACGTGGAAGCACCATGACACCACCTGTGTTCAGGTCTCGCCGGCATCGTGGGTGTTGGTGTCCGCTTTTGCGACCAAGCGTGCCCGGGGTCGCCCCAGTGTCTTGACAACGGCGACCGAGACGGCGCTGCTACTCCAACATCTGGACCACGGCTACGGTCGTCCACTCGCCTGGACGAGGGCCGCGCTGGCAGCTCCCCCGCACATGAGGCGATTCCTGACAGAGTCAGCAGCACTGGCCCTCACTCTTGAGACAGCGCGGGAGAGTGGCTGGGATCCGCTCATACACGACGTGCTCGATGTCGATGACTTGCCGGCAGAAAAGCGTTGGCTGTTACCGGACAATGGGCCACGGCCTGACTTCGTCTACCAAATTGGCGACGAGCTCCGAGCGGCCGAGGCACGCGGCCGGTCAAGCAAGCGACGCAACTCGCCTCGTCCGGACACGGTCCAAAGCGAAAAGGTAGATAAGCTCGACCACTGGGCGGCCAAGGTGAAGAAGTCCGCATCGATGCAAGATCCGTTCCCTTGGTCCATGACCTGGGCATGGATGACCGAAACTGAGACGCACATCGACATGTTCGACTCAGCACCCGTCGCCCAGTGTCGGTCGAGAACTCCCACGGTACTGACGACGATGGAGACACATACCGCCGAACTGGTCTCCCAGATGATCAAGGTGTCGATCCGAGAACAATCTGAGTCCACCGAGGTCTTCGGCCGGCACGCGCGTGCGGCCCTTCGACCGGTAGGCTCCGTCAGAACAGGCAGACCCACAGAATGGCTTGCCGTGCTGATCTGGCAAGAACGCCTACGTCAAGGGGAGATCCGCGAATTCGGATCGCCTCAAGTCGATTATTCACATGTCGAAGATGCCGGCGCGGCGTTTTCTGATCAATTCGACGATTCAAATCTCGAAATTACCGACGCGACGCTTTCTGGGCACATTGGTGCAGTCCTATGCGAAACGGACCACGGAAGACTCCCGACATGGAAGGGAATTACAGACGCTCTCATCGCCCACGGGTTAGAGCACTATCGCAATTGACGAGTCTGAAGGACCGCCTGCCATGCAGCGAGTACGAGGGCACAGGGCTACGGGACATGATCGGTGGTTGGCGCGACGACCCGTACACCGTCGGCCTGCTCGCCCGGGCGATTACCCTGGCCGCTGCTGGCGCCCACTTGGCGGGCGGGCACGACGTGGTCATCCCCCAGGTCCTCGGTCAGCCGGTGTTCCTCGAGCAGGTCGAGCAGCCCGCCGGCGAGATCGGTGCGGTGTTCTGCGAGATCGTCCTGATGGACACCCGGGACAACGCGCTACGCCGCTTCACCGACCGCGCCCACGCCGCGGCCGAACCCGCCCACGTGCAGGTCCAACAGACGCTCGACCGGCACGGCGGCATCGCCGAGCTGGCGGCCATGTAAGACCGGCTGACCGCGGTCATCGCCACCCGGCTGTGGGCGAAGATCGTGCACACCTATGCCGGCCAAATCGACCGGGCTCACCACGACTCCCTCGCCTGCATCCCCTGAAACCGTGGACTGGTACGTCAAACTGCGCCGGTACGCCGGGCGGTACACCGCCTGACATCATGGGTGCGACTTCGGAACCCCAAGCTTGCCACCTCCGCGCGGGAGGTTCCGAAGCAGAAATACGGACGTGGAACCTTGAACCGGTCAAGATGGGCACGGTCAACCAATCACGCTCCGTCATACGCCCTGCTCAGAAACGCAGCACCCGGCCATCGAGCCGGGCTCCATAGCAGCACGGCTGGCATGGGTGGCCGGTCGAGTCTGACCACGAACAGCACCCGGCCATCGAGCCGGGCTCCATTGCAGCTCGAGAGCCTGATGAGTGAGGCACGGTCCGCGTACGAACCAGTACCCGGCCATCGAGCCGGGCTCCATTGCAGCTGCTCGGGGGTGGGGATGAGGACACCACCCTGCTGGCCGCAAACGACGCGCTCACCGCCGAGGCCGCCCCACCCGTCGAGGGGCACCGGCGACACACTCACCCGCGACACCCGAGGAGCCCGACGACGGACCGTCATCTCTGATCTGAGTGACTAACCGGGTGACTCAGTCAGTCAGTTAGTCAGTCAAGATGGGTGAGGGCCGGTGCTCCCTGGCGGGTACACCGGCCCTGACCTGCGGTTTTGCTGTCGGGACGACAGGATTTGAACCTGCGACCCCTTGACCCCCAGGGCCGAATTCATGTTCAAATACACGTTCGAGGCTGGCGGCGATTCGCGTTAACATGCAGGTCAGAGGTCTAGTTCCGTGTCAGGCCGTGTCGGGTGATGACGCCGTCTGGCACCCTGTCCGCGGTCAAATGACGGTCAAATGATCACCTCATAGGAGGCTGTCGTGGGGTTCTCCCGCAAGCGCTGCGGCAAGGACGGCAAGCCCCGGTACACCGCCTACTACCACGACCTGCAAGACCGTCAACGCTCTGCGGGGACGTTCGCCAGCAAGAAGGAGGCGGACCGCGCTTGGGGGAAGGCCGAGGTCGCACTGGCCGAGGGTCGTCTGGGAGACCCCCGCCGAGGCAGACAGACCTTCGCCCATTACGTCGCGACCGAGTGGCTGCCGAACCACGTTATGGAGCCCAGTACCCGGGAGGGCTACACCTACCAGATCGGCCGGCACATCATGCCATGGCTCGGGCGGATGAAAATGAATACCATTCTGCCATCACACGTACGCGAGTGGATCAGCCACCTACAGGACAGCGGGGTGAGTCCGGCGACGATCTCCAACTGTCGCAAGATCCTCAGCGGAATCTTCACGACTGCGGTCAACGACCAGGTGATCGTCCTACACCCGTGTCGAGGCGTGAAGACACCAACCGTGTCGACCAAGCCTCGCCGGATCATCACCCCCGAACAGTTCGATGTCCTCTACGCCGCTCTGCCGGACTCCGACAGCCAATTGCTGGTCGAGACCAAACTCGAGACTGGCCTACGGTGGGGTGAGTTAACCGAGTTGCGTAAACACGATTTCGACTCCCCGACGAGGTCGTTGACCATCAGTCGTGCCGTCGTCGAACTCAACCCCAAGTTCCATCCCGAAGGGCGCCGGTTCTTCGTCAAGGACTACCCCAAAGACAAAGAGTACCGCCGGTTCAGACTCAGCCACGAGATCGTTGGCAAGCTGGTTACCCATGTCCAAAGCCATCAACGGAACAACTCCGACCTGCTCTTCACCCTGTGTCAGAACTCCACACCCAAAGTCCGGAGTGTCACACCGCCCCTACCTGCCGAGCCGGGTTTCACCGACCCTACTCCCACCGGTCGCCGCTACCGACACGGAACGCTCAGCGCCTACAACGCCGCAAAATGTCGCTGCCCGCACTGCCGCCACGCCTTCACCACCTACCGTGCGAAACGGCGCTCACTCGGCAAGGATCATCCCAGGCAAGCACGCCTTACCGACACCGATGGACACATCCCCCGTAACTGGTTCCGTCACAACGTCTGGTTACCTGCCCTCAGCGCGGCCGGCCTCCCATTCCACGTCCGTATCCATGACCTCCGCCACGCCCACGCGTCCTGGCTCCTCGCCGGCGGCGCCGACCTCCAAACCGTCAAGGAACGCCTCGGTCACGCCAGCATCGCCACCA
>DATCXL010000544.1:0-6971 GCA_036565825.1 Mycobacteriales bacterium | reverse complement strand
CCGGACGGGCCGGCCGACGACCCGCCGGCCAGCCCGCCGCCGCCGGACGGCCGGTGCCCGACCGGGCAGCGGGTGCTGGACGATTTGCTGACCGGTGGTTGGACCGACGACGACCCCGGGTCGGTGGGCAAGTGACCACGGCGGACGCCGCGCCCACTGACGACGCGTCGCCTCGGGACGACCTGACCGGACTGTTGGCCGAGGCTCCGCCGGAGGCGTGGGGTCGGACCGTGCTGGCCGTGGCCGCGATGCACGAGCCGGACGGCAGTGGGCGGTGTCGGTACTGCCGGCCGGACCGACGCGGGTGGCGGTGGTGGCGGCGCCCACCAGCCCGGCCCTGTCCGACCCAGCGGATGCTGCTGACCGGAATCACCGCCGTCGATGGTGGTCCTCGGTGGACGGCGGCATGATGGTCGTGCCGCTGAGTGTCGTACTACCCGTGATGTTCGCCGCGTTGGTCTGTGGACTGGTGGTCGGAGCGTTGGTCATGGACGTGGCCACCCGGCCGCCACGATCACGGCGCCCGGCGCCCTCACCACCCCGGCACCGCAGGCCCACCCGATGACCAGATCCCGGTTCCGGGCCGCACCAGACCGGCCGGCGTCGGGCTTGAGGGGGTCTGACGTCGGCCACCAGCACCGCCATCCCGGGCAGGGCAGCCATGGGCGAACGCGGCCCGGGGTGGCGGATCAACCAGCCCGGCCAGCCACTCGCGGCAGGCCAGGGCAACCCGCCGGGCGCCGCGCCAAACCTGGACGCGCGGCGCCCGGCACGTGATTCAGGGCGGATGTGCCTGAGCCTGGCAGGCGGGGTTTTCGGAGGAACGCCGGTGTCGGGAACGATCAGGCGTCGAAGTCCGGCGTGCGGGGCGCTTCGTGGCGAGCGGGCAGCTCAAGCTCCACGCCCCCGAGGGCCGAGAATCGAGCATGGATACGACTGCCCAGACCGCGCTCCGGCGGTGGCGAAGGGTGCTCTTCGTGCTGGGTCAATGGCACGCCGGCCTCCATCGGACTTCCGTCTCACGGCGATGTCACCAATCGTGTGCCGAGGAGTGACACTGGCCTCACGGAGAAGGTGCGGATCAGGGTCACCATCGACCCGGGCGTGCTGGCCGCCTCCGATACGGAGGCTCGCGCGGCCGGGCTGTCTCGCTCGGCCTGGTCGGAGAGGGTCGGCCGTGGGGCCGCGGTCCGGTCCTCGTTCGATCGGTTCAACCCACCTGGTGGCGTCGAGGGCTTCCCGGTCGAGATGCGTGACCGCATCAGCGCCGTCGGTGCCTACTGGGACAGCATGCAAACCCGGTGAGTGACGAACTGTTGCCGCAGCCGCCCAACACATCGCCGGTGGCGGCACCTCAAACCGTGTTTCGGCTGACCACGGGTTAACCTCGGAGCCGTGAATGATCACGGATTCGAGACGCTCGCCATCCACGCGGGCCAGGAGGCCGACCCGGCCACCGGCGCGGTGGTGGTACCCATCCACCAGACGTCCACCTACAAGCAGGACGGTGTGGGCGGGCTGCGCGGAGGCTACGAGTACAGCCGCACCGCCAATCCGACCCGCCGGGCCCTGGAGACCTGCCTGGCCGCGTTGGAGAGCGGCCGGGACGGCGGCGCGCACGGCCTCGCGTTCGCCTCGGGTATGGCCGCCGAGGACTGCCTACTCCGCACGGTGTGCGAGCCCGGCGACCATGTGGTCATTCCGGACGACGCCTACGGCGGCACGTTCCGGCTGCACGCCAAGGTGTTGGCCCGCTGGGGCGTCGACTACACCCCGGTGCCGCTTTCCAACCCCGACGCGGTGCGCGCCGCGCTGCGGCCACGGACCCGGCTGGTGTGGTGTGAGACGCCGACAAACCCGCTGTTGGGCATCGCCGACATCGAGGCGCTCGCGGCGATCGCGCACGACGGTGGCGCACTGCTCACGGTGGACAACACCTTCGCCTCGCCCTACCTTCAGCAGCCGTTGGCGCACGGCGCCGACGTGGTCGTGCACTCCACCACCAAGTACCTGGGCGGACACTCCGACGTGGTGGGCGGCGCCCTGGTCACCCCCGACATGGAACTGGCCGAGCGGCTGGCGTTCCACCAGAACGCGATGGGCGCGGTGTCCGGGCCGTTCGACTCCTGGCTGGTGCTGCGCGGGGTGAAGACCCTTGGTGTGCGGATGGAGCGGCACTGCGCCAACGCCGCGCGGGTGGTGGAGATGCTGACGGCGCACCCGGCGGTGGAACGGGTGTGCTACCCGGGCCTGCCCGATCATCCGGGCCACGACATCGCGGCCAAGCAGATGCGCGGTTTCGGGGGAATGGTGTCGTTCACTCTGCGCGGTGGTGAGGAAGCCGCGCTGCGGGTGTGCCGGCGGGCCCAGGTGTTCACCCTGGGGGAGTCGCTGGGTGGGGTTGAGTCCCTGATCGAACACCCGGGCCGGATGACCCACGCCTCGGCGGCCGGTTCTCCGTTGGAGGTGCCGTCGAACCTGGTACGGCTGTCGGTGGGCATCGAGTGTGTCGACGACCTGCTGGCCGACCTGACCCAGGCGTTGGACTAGGCGTACCGACCCGCGGGCCGGAGGTTTCGGGGAGGTTTTCCGCGAAGACGTCCCCAGGAAGATTTCTTTCGGATGTTTTCTCGCGAAAACCTCGGGCTGGCCCAGACGGTTGATTCCAAGGTGTCTGCCGATTGTCCCCGTGGGCGGGGGGTTTGAGGGGGGTGTGGGGTGGAGCGAAGCTCCCCCCAGAGAAGGCAACACAGCACGCTCACCCGCACAGCGCGACCCCGGAGCCGGGGCTTTGCCCCGGCGAGGGCCTGAAATCGATCGATCTACCCGCGGCCGTCGGCGTCGGCCCGGCCGGCCGGGACCAGGTCTGCGCGATCCAGGCACCCCGTCACCACGGGCACCGGCACCATGCGGGTGTCGTCGGATATCCACCGCCCGGTGGCGTCCGGGGGAGCTGCGAAAGGCCGCACCGCGACCAGCGTGTGCCCGGCCGAGCATGACGTGACGGTGTGCTGTCCCACCGGCCAGACCATGCCGACGGTTACCCCGAACGCCGTGGCGAGCACCGCCCCGACCGCGATCAGCGCGTTACGCGCGGAACGGAGTCGGGCCGCGCGGGCCACCGCCTGGACGGGGTTGGGACATGCCCTGGATGCCATGCTGACGATTTTTCCCTCGCTCTGGGTCGACCTCCAACCTACTCACCGTTACGGACTACCAGGATGCCCGGTTCAACGCTGGTGGGTCGGCTCAGGCCGGCTGGTAGACCATGAGCACCACGAGGGCCAGGTACAGCAGACTGACCACGCCCGCCGACGCGGCCACCCGCCCGGCCAACCCGGCGCTGGACTGACCCGCCTCGGCCAGCGCGGCGGCGCTGTTCAGGGCTGGCCGGAGCACACCGATCACCAGCCCGAACGCCAGCACGAACAGGACGAGCGAGGCGATCACCCATCCGTCCCCGAACGCCACGTGCGCGCCCTTGTCCCGGCCCTGCACCAGGGACAGCCCGAACACGAGTACCGCCAGCGAGGCCCAGCCGTAGATCGTCACCAGTCGGGCGGTGGCCCGGAGTCCACCGGTGTCGCCGTTCTTGGTGAACCGGATTCCGCGTGTCCCGGCGGCGGCCAGCGGTCCGATCAGGAACACCGCGGCGATGATGTGCAGCGTGAGCAGGATTTTCACCATCCGCGCAGCGTAGATGGTTGTTCCAAACCGCCGGGGCGGAGCCCCGGTTCGGGAATTCGCAGTGCGAGGGCTGGCTTGGCTGTGCCGCCTTCCGTGGGAGGGAGCTTCGCTCCACCCCACACCAACCGTCTGGCTTGACCGACCGGGCCGTGTCGCCTTCCCCCGCAAGGGTGAACCGTCGAGCAGCCGGAGTGACGTACCTTGAAACGGCCAGGTTAAATAACCCTTTCCACGGCCTTGTAGGAAATTTTCCGGGACAGGATTTATCAACCGGGGAAGTCAGGATGCCCGAGAAGAAGAAGGCCAACCCGCGGAAGCAGGCGGACCGCGCCATGGTCGATGTGGACGCTTCCCAGATCCTCGGCATCAGGCTGCGCATCATTGCCGGGTACCTGCGTCAGGCCGGCCGGTCGGAGAAGCTGACCAGGGAACAGGCCGGGGCCTGGCGGGACAGGCCGCAGGATGCCCCGCCGTGGTTCGCCGGAATGCTGGCCGAATCCGCCGCACGCCAGGCGCAACGCGAGGCTGTCAGGCAGCGGCACGAACTGGAACGTGAGCACCGGATGCTGGTGCTCGCGGACCAGGTGGAACGGCGACTGCTGGCCGGAACCAAGCATTTCCGCGACCCGGATTCGGAGTTCATCGCCTCGGACCTGGCCTTCCGGGCGATGAAGGAACTCGTTCGTAACCGCGGCGATGCGTCCTCGCTGCTGGATCTGGATCGCGCGGCGTTGCGCTGGGCCGGTGTTGTTCCGGAGGACCACGGAACGTGGTTCCTGCACAGCGGGAACTGCTGCACCCGTAGCCACGGCTGAGCGCGGCGTCTCATCCACCCGGCGGTGGGGGCGTCCGGTCAGGGCGATCGAGGTCAGGATTGCCGCACAGTTCAACCTTGGAGCGCCTCAGGTTTAGTTTCGACGTCGGGCGGCACCCAGAGTTCAAGATACGAAGCGACAGTCCGCCCCGGTCCACCCCGGGCCGGTCCCGGGGAGAGGGTCAGCGGTTGGAACGGGTGCGGGTGCCCCGACGGGCGCGCAGGTAGTCGCGCACCACGTACTCGCCCAGCCGTTCGGCCGACGGGGAGAACACCCGGCCTCCGTTGCGGTGCGCGATCTCGTCGACGAACCGCACCAGCCCGGGTTCGTCCCCCAGCATGAACACGTTGATCGTCACGCCCCGTCGGGTGCACCGATCCACCTCGGCCACGGTCAACGCGAGTGTCTCGGGCAGCGGCGGCCAGGCGAAGTCAGCCTGCCCGTCTGGGGTCAGGTGCGCGGTCGGCTCCCCGTCGGTGATGACCATGATCACCGGTTCGGCGTCGGGATGGCGGGCCAGATGCCGCTGCGCCATGATCAGGCCGTGTTGCAGGTTCGTGCCCTGCACCATGTCCCAGGACAACCCGGCCAACCCGGTCGCCGACAGCATTCGGGCGTAGTTGGAGAACCCGATGATCTCGATCGCGTCCTGTGGGAACCGGGTGGTCACCAGGCTGTGCAGCGCCAGCGCGGTCTGCTTGGCCGCACCCCAGGTGCCGCGCAGTTCCATCGAGTAGGACAGGTCCACCAACAGCGCCACCACCGCGCTGGTCCGCCGCTCGGTCTCGGCGACCTCGAAGTCCTCCACCGACAGCCGTAGCCGACCCCGGCCCTGGCCGGTGCCGGTGTCGGTCGGGGTCGACCCGGTGCGCAGCACCGCGTTGCGCACCGTGCGCACCACGTCCAGCGGTTGCTCGTCGCCGTACTCCCACGGCCGGCTGGTGCCGACCAGGTCACCGGCGGCGCCCGCGTCGGCCACGTCGTGACCGCCGCGCCCCCGCGACTCCAGGTGGGCGAACACCCGGCGCAGTGCGGTCGCGCCCAGTCGACGCACCGCCCGGGGGGTGAGTTCCAACCGCCCGTTTTCGCGAGCCAGATAGCCCTGACGCTCCAGCTCCCGCTCGATCCGGCGCAACGCGGCCAGGTCATCGACCGCCTGGCGGCCCAGCGCGCGCTCGACCAGTTCGGCGTCGATGTCGTCCAGGGTCGCTCCCGGGTAGTCCTGGTCGAGCATCGCGTCCAACTCGTCCAGGTCGGCGACCTCCTCCAGTGCGGTGGTCGCGTCGCCCAGTCCCAGGGGCCGCTCTCCGTCGATCCGTTCCCGACCGCGCCAACGTAGGTCGGGCCGGGCGGCGCGCAGTTGCCGGCCCAGCCGGTCCAGTTCGCTGGCCAACCCCAGGTCAGACAGCACCGAGGACATCAGGTCGGACAGTTGCTGACGCTGCTCGGATGACAGTGAGTCGAGCAACCGCTGCGCGGCGGCGGCACGGCGGGCAAGCGAGTCGACCAGTTCGTCGAGATTCGTCGGGTTGTCAGGGAAGAAGTCGCCGTAGCGGTTCATGAACTCGTCGAACTGCTGCTGGGTGTGCTCGCCCCGGGCGTCGGCGGCGAGCATCTCGTTCAGGTCGGCCAGCATGTCCCGCACCCTGGCCAACTCGGCCGGGTCGGCGTTCTCCAGTGCATGCTTCATGCCCCGGAACTGGCTGTCGAGTACCTCTCGGCGCAGCAGGTCCAGAATCTCCTGGTAGGCCGCCTGTGCCTCCGGCGAACGCCACTGGTAGTCGGCGAGTTGACGCACCGCCCGGGCCGGGTCGCGCGGCAGCGCGTCCAGTTCGGCCTCGGCCAGCCGAGCCGCGTCCGACGGGTCCGGGAACAGCGCCTGGCGCTCGGCCGTCACCGCCTGTTCCAGCAACTCGCGGGCCTGTTCCAGGGTGCCGTCCAGCCGACCCCGGCGGCGGGCCGCGCGCTGTTGCTGGCGTACCCGACGACGCATCTCGTCCAGGCCGCGCAGGCCGTCGGTGCCGCGCCGCAGCAACCTGCGCAGCGCGTCGGCGGGACTGGAGCCGGTCAGCACGTCGTCGCTGACCGCGTCCAGTGCCTCCCGCACGTCGAACGGGGGTTCCAACGGGTCCCGACCGCCGTGCCACGCGCCGTACCGCCAGCCTGGAGTGGGCATGGTCAGCCTCCGTAGAGCGTGCGTCCCGGACCGAAGTCCTCCTTGGACAGCCGGCGGTTGAGGTACAGGCCCTCCAGGGCGAACTCCACCGCCGCGGCGGCCAGCCCGGGGTCCTCGATGCCCTCGTCGAGTTCCAGTCGGCCGAGCAGCCCGGCCAGTCCGCCGAACGGGCCGACCTGACGCAACAACTCCGCGCCCGACACCAGATCGCCGGTCTCCACCGTGGCGCCGTCGTCGAACCGTTCCCGCAGCGCGGACAGGTCCAACCCGGCCAGCCGGGCCCGGAAGGTCTC
>DATCXL010000494.1:0-18887 GCA_036565825.1 Mycobacteriales bacterium | reverse complement strand
CTCGTCCCACAACGCGACGAACGCCCGCATCTTGCACATCTCTTCGACGAACCGGATTCCGGCGTTGACGAAGAAGGAGATCCGCCCGACCACGTCTCCCATCCGCTCGGGCGGCACCTGTCCGCTGTCGCGCACCGAGTCGAGCACCGCCATCGCCGTGCACAACGCGTACGCGATCTCCTGGACGGGAGTGGCTCCGGCCTCCTGCAGGTGGTAGCTACAGATATTGGTCGGATTCCACCTGGGCAGGCGTGCCACGGTGTGGGCGACCGTGTCGGTGATCAGCCGCAGCGACGGCCCGGGCGGGAACACGTGGGTGCCACGGGACAGATACTCCTTGACGATGTCGTTCTGGGTGGTGCCCACGAGCCTGGACAGGTCGGCGCCCTGCTCCTCGGCGAGCACCTGGTACAGGGCGAGCAGCCACATGGCGGTCGCGTTGATGGTCATCGAGGTGTTGGCCTGCTCCAGCGGTATGTCCGCGAAGAGCGCACGCAGGTCACCCAGATGCGCCACCGGTACTCCGACCTTGCCCACCTCACCGGCGGCCAGCGGCGAGTCCGGGTCGTAACCGGTCTGGGTGGGCAGGTCGAAGGCCACCGACAGGCCGGTCTGACCCTTGGCCAGGTTGCGTCGGTAGAGCGAGTTGGACTCGGTCGGTGATGAGTGCCCGGCATAGGTTCGCATCACCCAGGGCCGGTCGTGGTCAGCAGACGAGGGGTACGGCAAGGCGCCCTCCGTTCCGAGATGCACGGAGTTTACTGACCGGTAACCGATGTGGACATGGTGATCCGTGCCACCAATCCCCTGGCCCAAGGCGACGATCGGCAGACACCGTGGTCACCGCACCAGGTCGCCCCCACGCGGGCGGTCCGGTCCGCCGCCGGTGAACAACTCGTGCAGACCGGCGGCGCGTAGCACCCTGGCCACCCCCGGCGGGCAACCCTCCAACAGAAGGGTGCGCCCGTGCCGGAAGGCCAGCCGGCGGGTGCCCACAAGCACACCCAGTCCCACCGCGTCCACCGACTCCACGTCGGACATGTCGATGACCAGGTCGCCGGCCCCGGCCAGGACGGCGGCATGCAGTTCGGCACGCGCCGCCGTGGCGCCCCGGGCGTCGAGTCGCCCGCCCAGAACGATCCGTCGGCCTCGTTCGACTCCGGTCGCTGCGTTCATCAGGCTCACCCCCATGCCTGATGGGCCCCCCGTTTCGGCCCCGTCCACCAGGCGTTACCTATGAAGACGTTCGAACGCCGTTTGATACGGCACCGACGTCATAACTTTCCGGTAACAGAACTCAGGGGCGCGGCGCCTCAGGACTGCTGAGCTTCGCCCACCATCAATCGAACCGCGGAGAATCTGGCTCGGATTCGAGCCGCTCCACCGTCGCGCCGAGGGACCTCAGATCCCCGGCGAAGTCGACGTAGCCACGATCGATGTGATGTACGTCGCTCACGTGGGTAACTCCGTCCGACACCAGCCCGGCCAGCACCAGTCCGGCCCCCGCCCGGATGTCGGTGGCACGCACCGGCGCCGCGGACAGCCGTGGCCGCCCACGCACCACCGCGTGGTGTCCGTCGGTACGGACGTCCGCACCCAACCGGCCCAGTTCGTCGATGAAGAAGAACCGCGACTCGAACACGTTCTCGGTCACCATCGCCACACCCTCCGACACCGCCGCCAGCGCGATCACCGCCGGTTGCAGGTCGGTCGGAAAGCCCGGGTACGGAAGCGTCACCACGTCGACCGCCCGTGGCCGGCCCTGCATCGCCACCCGGAACCCCTGCCCGGCCGGCAACGCCTGCACGGTCGCTCCGGCCGTGGTCAGCTTGTCCAGCGCCAGTTCGAGGTGCTCGGGCACCCCACCGCGAATGGTCACGTCACCCTGGGTCATCACCGCGGCGATCGCCCAGGTGCCGGCCACTATCCGGTCCGCCACGGTGGCGTGCTCGACCGGTTTGAGCGCGTCCACCCCTTCCACGACCAGGGTGGACGTACCGGCGCCGTCGATGCGCGCGCCCATCTCGCCGAGCATCGTGCACAGGTCGACGATCTCCGGCTCCCTCGCCGCGTTGTCTATCACCGTGGTGCCCTTGGCCAGCACCGCGGCGGTCAGCAGGTTCTCGGTGGCGCCCACGCTGGGAAAGTCCAACCAGATCGAGGCGCCGCGCAGTTGGTCCGCCCTGGCCACGATGAACCCGTGTTCGCTGAAGACGGTCGCGCCCAGACGCTCCAGACCGGCCATGTGCAGGTCCAGCGGCCGCGAACCGATGTTGTCGCCACCGGGCAGCGCGACCTTCGCCTCCCCGCAGCGTGCGACCAGCGGCCCCAGTACGCAGATCGAGGCCCGTAGCCGGCGGACCAGTTCGTAGTCGGCTTCCGAACTCGGCCGCTCGGGCACACTGATGTGTAGCCGGCTGCCGTACTTGGTCACCTCGCAGCCGAGGCGGCGTAGCACCTCGCTCATGAACCGGACATCGACGATGTCGGGAACACGGGTCAGCGTCGTGGTGCCCTCGGTGAGCAACGACGCGGCCATGAGTTTGAGAACGCTGTTCTTGGCGCCGGGCACCGACACCTCGCCGGCCAGCCGTGCGCCTCCTGTAACCCGGAATTGGTGCACCAGAACATGGTAAGGGCGACGGGGACCGGTCGGCGCGCGCTGGCGCCCCGGTCTGGACGAGTGGTTCTGCACCCTCGCCGGGGCGGAGCCCCGGCTCCGGAGCTCGCAGGACAAGGGGCCGGCGTGCTGTCCTGCCCTCCGTGGGGGGAGCTTCGCTCCACCCCACACCCCCCCTCAACACCCACCCCTCGGCACGCAGCACAAGCCCACCCGCGGGCAGGGACATTCGGGGCCTCTCGTCTAGGGTGGGGCCATGCCCGTCCACCTCACTCGCATCTACACCCGCGCCGGCGACGACGGCACCACCGCTCTGGGCAGCGGCGGTCGGATCTCCAAGACCGATCCCCGGCTGCACGCCTATGCCGACGTCGACGAGACGAACTCCGTGGTCGGGGTCGCCCTGGCCCTCGGCGGGTTGTCGGACGAGGTCCGTGACGTACTGACCCAGGTACAGAACGACCTGTTCGACGTCGGTGGCGACCTGTGTGTGCCGATCGAGGCGAACCCTCGGCGTGAGCCACTGCGGGTGACCGACGAGTACGTGACCCGACTGGAAGGCTGGTGCGACGAGTTCAACTCTCGGCTACCGGACCTGACCAGCTTCGTTCTGCCCGGTGGTACCCCCGGGGCGGCGCTGCTGCACCAGGCCCGTACGGTCGCACGTCGGGCCGAGCGCAGCATCTGGGCACTGGTCGAGGCCGACCCGGAGCGCACCAGCGCGGGCCCCGGGCGCTACCTGAACCGACTGTCGGACCTGCTGTTCATCCTCGCCCGGGTGGCCAACCCCGAGGGCGACGTGTTGTGGCGGCCCGGCGCCGGGCGCACCGTTGGCTGACCAGCGCACCGCCATCGGGCCGGGGCGCCACCGGTCGACCGACGCACTGCCCGTCGGTCGACGTTCCGGACGCCGACGGTCGACGCACCTGGTGGGGTTTGGGCCATGTCTTCGCACAGATTGTGCCGCCGGACCACCGGGGTTCGGTCCACCGGATCGCCAACGTGGCGTGGAGCGGAGCTCCCCCGCAGAAGACAACACAGCGCCGCACCCCTGACGACGGGTCTCCGGAGCCGGGGCCTCGCCTCGGCGACGGCCTGGAAGCGCCCGCCTAGCGCCAGACCTTCATGCAGATGCCGGTCACCAGAAACGCCGCAGCGGCGATCGCCCACACCACGATGGTCCAGACCTCGTTGCCGCTGGACTCCTCAGCGGCCCGCACCGCGCCCGCCAACACCATCCCCGCGCCTGCCATCTGGCCCGCCTCCGTTGCGTAGTTGTATGTACCGCAGTGTCGTTGTCTACCGCTGTCCGTCGCTGTCTGTTGCCAACTGTCCGGGCCACCGCGGTCCAGACCGCCACCGCCGGGGTGAGGACCTGGCAGGATCACCCCGCCGCGTAACCCGGCACGGTGTAGCCGGGCGGTTGGGACTCCAACCAGGACAGGAACCCGGTCACCGCGTCAGCGGCCATCGCGATCTCCACCCGATGACCGTCGCTCTGGCATTCGACCACGACGGCGTTCGCCTGTACCGACCATGCCTCGGCGCCCTCGGGTTCGCGCCGACCGGTCACCTCCAGGGACCGGCGGGAAAGCACTCTGGCCGGCCGCCAGGCAAATGTGAAGGCCCGGTACCACAGCAGGTTGTCTCCCAGGTACCGGCCGACGCCCAGCGCCCAACCACGCCCGGACGCGCCGTCGCGCAGTCGCAGGCTCAGGTCGATCGCACCGTTACCACGCAACAGGTAGCGACGTCGCAGCGCCAATGCGAACAGGGCACAGATCCCAAGTATCAGCACCCCGGCGAGGATCTCGATGATGCCCATCGCGCCCCCGCTCCCCCGTCAGGGCTCTCGCCGGTCTCAGACCTGCTGACCAGCGGCACGGAGACGGGATGTCGCCCGAGCCTCCGCGGCCTTCGCCTCGGGGTCGTCACCCGCCGCGCGGGCCCGCTCCAGGGCAGCACGGGCCCGGCTGACGTCAATCTCGTCGGCGAGCTCGGCGACCTCGGCGAGCACCGACACACCAGCGTCGGTGACCGACAGAAACCCTCCGTGCGCGGCGACCATCAGGTTCTCGTCGTCCTCGCGCCTGATCTCGACCACGCCGCCGTCAGCGAGCTGACCGAGCAGCGGAGCGTGACCGGGCAGCACACCGAGTTCGCCCTCGGTGGTGCGAGCGATGAGCATGGAGACCTCGCCGGACCAGATCATGCGTTCGACCGAGACCAACTCGACGTGCAGTGTCGCCACGTACAGGCTCCTTCGCGACGAGGGTTTGGCGAGCAGTTTAGGACACCGCCCGGCCGGGACCGTGCACCGGGCTGACCACTGGATCGAACCCGGGTCGGCCCTGGCCGACCCGCCCGGCCGTCCGAGGCGCCCCCAACGCGTCTTGTCGGAGGTACCCCGGAATGGGATGCCGGTCGGACTCTTTTTGTTTACCCCTGCAACTTCTTGGCGTTGGCCTCGACATCGTCCAGCCCACCACAGAGCAGGAAGGCCTGCTCGGGCAGGTGGTCATACTCGCCTGCGGCCACCGCCTTGAACGCCTCGATGGTGTCCTTCAGCGGCAGGAAGGAACCCTCCTGGCCGGTGAACTGCTTGGCCACATACAGGTTCTGCGACAGGAACCGCTCGATCCGCCGGGCCCGGCCGACCAGGACCTTGTCCTCCTCGGACAGTTCGTCGATACCGAGGATGGCGATGATGTCCTGCAGCTCGTTGTAGCGCTGCAGGATCCGGCGCACCTCGTTGGCGACGTTGTAGTGCTCCTGGCCGACGTACTGCGGGTCGAGCAGCCGGGAGGACGAGTCCAGCGGGTCAACCGCCGGATAGATGCCCTTCTCGAAGATCGACCGGGCCAGCACGGTGCGGGCGTCCAGGTGCGCGAAGGTGGTGTGCGGGGCCGGGTCGGTGATGTCGTCGGCGGGCACGTACACCGCCTGCATCGAGGTGATGGAGTGACCGCGGGTGGAGGTGATCCGCTCCTGCAACACACCCATCTCGTCGGCCAGGGTCGGCTGGTAACCCACCGCCGAGGGCATCCGGCCGAGCAGCGTGGACACCTCGGAGCCGGCCTGGCTGAACCGGAAGATGTTGTCGATGAACAGCAACACGTCCTGGTTCTGCACGTCCCGGAAGTACTCGGCCATGGTCAGCGCGGACAGCGCGATCCGCAGCCGGGTGCCTGGCGGCTCATCCATCTGTCCGAACACCAACGCGGTGGCGTCCAGCACGCCCGACTCGCCCATCTCCAGGAACAGGTCGTTGCCCTCACGGGTACGTTCGCCGACGCCGGCGAACACCGACACACCACCGAAGTTCTGGGCGACCCGGCGGATCATCTCCTGGATCATCACCGTCTTGCCCACGCCCGCACCGCCGAACAGGCCGATCTTGCCGCCCTGTACGTAGGGGGTGAGCAGGTCGATGACCTTGATCCCGGTCTCGAACATCTCGGTCTTGCCCTCGAGCTGGTCGAAGGCCGGCGCGGAACGGTGGATCGGCCACCGATCGGTGATGTCCAGTTCGGACTCAGCCACGTCGAGGGGGTGTCCCAGCACGTTCCACACGTGCCCCTTGGTGACATTCCCCACCGGCACCGAGATCGCCTCGCCGGTGTCGGTGACCCCGGCGCCACGGACCAGGCCGTCGGTCGGCTGCATGGACACCGCACGCACCAGGCCCTCACCGAGGTGCTGGGCGACCTCCAGGGTCAGTGTGCTGGTGACACCACCCAGTTCCACGTTGACGTGCAACGCGTTGTACAGATTTGGAATGGCGTCGCGGGTGAACTCCACGTCCACCACGGGGCCGATCACCCGGGCGACGCGGCCGGTGGCGGTCTTGGTCTCGGATACGGCGGTCATGAGCGGTCACTTCCTGCTGCGGCCAGCGCGTCGGCGCCGCCGACGATCTCGCTGATCTCCTGGGTGATCTCGGCCTGGCGGACCTGGTTGGCCTCACGGGTGAGGGACTTGATCAGGTCCTCGGCGTTGTCGGTCGCCGCCTTCATCGCCCGCCGGCGAGCGGCCGACTCGGAGGCGGCCGAGTCGAGCAGTGCGGCGAACAGGCGGGTGTTTATGTACTTGGGCAGCAGTGCGCCCAGCAGCGCCTCGGGCTCGGGTTCGAACTCGTACGCCGGCAGGTAACCCGCCGGGGCCGGCCCGGCGGCCTCCTCCACCACCAGCGGCGCGATCCGCCGGGCTACCGGAGCCTGGGTGAGCATCGAGTGGAACTCGGTGTAGACGAGGTGGATCTCGTCCACACCGAGGATGCCGTCCGCACCGGGACCGTCCCCGTCGTCGTCGCCGCCGGCCATGAAGGCCCGGATCAGCGTCTGTCCGGCGGCGCGCACGTTGGAGAAACCGGGCTGCTCGGAGAATCCGGTCCACTCCCCGGCCATCTCCCGCTTACGGAACCGGTAGTACGCCACGCCCTTGCGGCCGATCACGTACAGCACCGGCTGCTTGTTCTCCTCGCGCAGCAGGGCCATCAACTCGTTGGCGGTACGTATCGCGTTGGCGTTGTAGGCACCGGCCAGACCCCGGTCACTGGTCACCACCAGTACCGCGGCCCGTCGAGGTGTCGGCCGCTCCACCAGCAGTGGGTGGTCCAGGTCGGCCTGCGAGGCAAGCGCGGACAGTACCCGGGTGATCTCGTCGGAGTAGGGCTTGGCCGCAGCCACCCGCCCCTGGGCCTTGACGATCCGGGACGCGGCGATGAGTTCCATCGCCTTGGTGATCTTCTTGGTGGACTGGACCGAGGCGATCCGCCGCCGAAGCACTCGGAGTTGGGCGCCCATCGGCTAACCCCGCGCCTTCGACGCCCCGGTGGCCGGCGGGGTCGGCGGCTGCTTGTAGGTACGCACCGCCTCCTGTCCCACCTCTTCGGCCTCCATCGGCGCGACATCCTCACGACCCACCAGCGGCTTGCCGTCGGAGGTCTGGAACTGCCGCTTGAACTCGGCGATCGCCTCCGTGAGCAGCGTGACCGTGTCGTCCTCCAACTTGCCCGAACGCAGGATCTCGTCGTAGATGTTCTGGTGCTGGTGGCCGACGTGGTCCAGGAAGTCCGACTCGAAGCGGCGGACGTCCGGGATCGGGACCACGTCCAGCTCACCGGTGGTACCGGCCCAGACGGCCACCACCTGACGCTCCACCGGGAACGGGGTGTACTGCGACTGCTTGAGTAGCTCGACCATCCGGGCACCACGGGCGAGCTGATCCTGTGACGCCTTGTCCAGGTCGGACCCGAACGCGGCGAACGCCTCCAGCTCACGGAACTGGGCCAGGTCGATACGCAGCCGACCGCTGACCGAACGCATCGCCCGGACCTGTGCGCTACCGCCGACCCGGGACACCGAGGTGCCCACGTTGATGGCCGGTCGAACACCGGCGTTGAACAGGCCAGGGTCGAGGTAGATCTGCCCGTCGGTGATCGAGATGACGTTGGTGGGAATGAACGCCGAGACGTCGTTCCCCTTGGTCTCCACGATGGGCAGACCGGTCATCGACCCGCCACCCAGGTCGCTGGACAGCTTCGCGCAGCGCTCCAGCAGCCGGGAGTGCAGGTAGAACACGTCGCCGGGGTAGGCCTCGCGGCCCGGTGGGCGGCGAAGCAGCAGTGAGATCGCCCGGTAGGCCTCGGCCTGCTTGGACAGGTCGTCGAAAACGATCAGCACGTGCTTGCCCTGGTACATCCAGTGCTGACCGATGGCCGAACCGGTGTAGGGCGCGAGGTACTTGAAGCCGGCCGGCTCGTTGGCCGGCGCGGCCACGATGGTGGTGTACTCCAGGGCCCCGTGCTCCTCCAGCACGGTACGCACCTGGGCGATGGTGGTGCCCTTCTGTCCGATCGCGACATACACACAGCGGACCTGCTTGTCCGGGTCACCGGTGGCCCAGTTGTCCCGCTGGTTGATGATCGCGTCGACGGCCAGCGCGGTCTTGCCGGTCTGCCGGTCACCGATGATGAGCTGGCGCTGACCGCGCCCGATCGGGGTCATCGCGTCGATCGCCTTGATGCCGGTCTGCAGTGGCTGCCTGACCGGCTGACGCTGCACGACCGAGGGCGCCTGGACCTCCAGGTTGCGTCGCTCGGTGGACTCGATCTCGCCCAACCCGTCGATGGGCACGGCCAGCGGGTTGACCACCCGGCCGAGGAACGCGTCGCCCACCGGAACCGAGAGCACCTGGCCGGTACGGCGAACCTCCTGGCCCTCCTCGATACCCGAGAAGTCGCCCAGGATGACCACACCCAGCTCGCGCACGTCAAGGTTCAGTGCCACCCCGAGCGTGCCGTCGGCGAACTCCAACAGTTCGTTGGTCATCACCGAGGGCAGTCCCTCGACGTGGGCAATGCCGTCACCGGTCGCGGCGACGACACCCACCTCCTCACGCGAGACGTCGGTCGAGTAGGAGGCAACGTAGTTCTCGATCGCGCTCCGGATCTCGTCCGAGGAGATCGTCAGCTCCGCCATGGCTATCGGTCCCTGCTCTCGTGGAATGTTCGTGGTGTTGTGCGGCCTGCCGGGGTGCCGGCCGAGGTCGTCGGCCGGCCCCGGTCAGCCACTGGCCAGACGATGCCGTGCGGCGTCCAGGCGACCGGAGACACTGCCGTCGATGATCTCGTCGCCGACCCGGACCACCAGTCCGCCGAGCAGGCCCGCCTCGACATCGACCTGCAACGAGATGGCCCGGCCGTAGACCCGCGACAGTGCCGCGGCCAGCCGCCGTTCCTGCTCGGCGCCCAACACCGCAGGTGCCGTCACGCGCGCGACGTAACGGTCACGTCGGGCCGCCGCCAGTTCGGCCAACTCGGCGGCGACCGCGTCCAGCGAACGACCCCTGGGCATCCGCACGACCTGGTCCAACAGCCGCGCGGTCACCGGGCTGACCCGGCTGGAGATCAGCGAGCCGAGAAACTCGGCCCGGCGATCCGCCGGTGCGGTCGGGTCGGTGAGTAGCTGGTCCAGTTGGGGCTGGCCGTCGAGGATCCGGCCGAACCGGAACAGCTCATCCTCGACGTCCTCAAGGGACCCGTCCTTCTCGGCGACGGCCAGCATGGCCAACCAGGTCAACGTCTCGACCGCGTCGACCAGGTCGTCCGACCGGGACCACCGGGCCGAGACGACGCCACGCAGGACCCGCAGCGTCGGATCGGCCAGCCTGTCGCCCAACAGCCCGTCAAGCAGGCCCACCCGCGCTGCGGCGGGTGCCGACGCGTCGGCGAGGGCACGCCGCAGCGTGGCTTGGTCGACGAGCAGTCTGGCGGTGTCACGCAACTGCTCGCCGAGACGGACCAACGCCTCGATGTCCTCACCGGCGACGAGGGTGTCGAGCTGTTCGCGTGCCACAGCGAGGGAGCCGCGGCTGGCCGCCTGCATCATCAGTCCGTTCCTCCCGAGGGCGTACTCGCCGACATCTCTTCCAGTTCACCGATGAACCGGTCGATCGTGCGGGTGCGCCGGGCGTCGTCCTCCAACGCCTCGCCGACGATCCGGTCAGCCAGCGTCACCACCAGCCGGCCGATCTCGACACGCAGCTCGTTGACCACCTGCTGGCGCTGGTTGGCCAACTGCTCCTCGGCTCGGACCCTGATCCGTTCGGCTTCCTCCTGGGCCTGGGTGCGCATCTCCTCGATGATGTGCTGCCCCTCGGCACGGGCGCTGTCACGGATCTTGGCGGCCTCGGTTCGGGCCTCCGACAGGGCGTTCTCGTAGGCGGACTGAGCCGCTTCCAGCCGTTCCCTTGCCTGCTGGCTCTCCTCGATCTGGCTCTGGATCTGCTGCTGGCGCTCGGCCATGACCCGCTGCACAGGCGGCACGACGTACCGCCAGAGCACAGTGAGGATCAGCAGGAACGCGATGAACTCAACGATGAACGTCGCGTTCGGAACGAGGAAGTTGCTCTCGGCCAGGACGGTCTGCGACATGGTCGTCACTGCCTAGGCGAGAACGAAGACGAACAGCGCCACGAAGGCGAGGTTGATGAAGTACACGGCCTCCACCAGGCCGACCGTCAGGAAGAAGATCGTGAACAGTCGGCTCTGGGCCTCAGGCTGACGGGCGACACCGGCGATGGTCTGGCTACCAGCCATACCGTCACCGATCGCGGCGCCGATGGCGCCGCCGCCGAGGGCCAGCCCACCACCGACGAACGCTCCGGCGAGCTGCACGGCGCTGTCAGATACAGCCATTTCTCTCCTCTGGTCAGGACGTCGCAGGATTGGCCAGCGACAGGGAAAACGGGTTCGGTCAGGAAGGGGATGTCCTTGTCGTCAGTGCCCTCCCTCTTCCGAGGCCGCCGACCCGAAGTAGAGGATCGTCAGTAGCGCGAAGATGAACGCCTGAATCAGTCCGATGAACAGGTCGAACAGTTTCCACACCACATTGGGTCCCCACAGGATGTAGGCCGGGAACAGCGTGATCAGTGCGACCATGATCCCGCCGGAGAAGATGTTGCCGAACAACCGCAGCGAAAGCGTGACCGGCCGGGCGAGCTCCTCGATGATGTTGATCGGCACGAGCCACCAGTACGGCTTGGCGAAGTGGCCGAAGTAGTTCTTGGCGCCGCGCTTGCGGACACCGGTCACGTGCATCCAGACGACCACCAGGAGCGCCATCGCGTAGACCAGGTTCACGTCGGCGGTGGGCGGAGGCAGGTACTCCGGACCGTGCCCGCTCGGGATGACCGAGAGCCAGTTCGCCACCAGGATGAACAGGAACAGCGTCACCGCGAGCGGCACCACGAACGGGGCGGTGCGCAGACCCATGGTCGCCTCGACCTGCTTCTGCAACTGACCGGTGACCGTCTCGAAGACGAGCTGGAGGCCGCTGGGCACCCCCGAGGTCAACCGCCGACGTAGGTGCAGGCCCAGACCGACGACGATGAGGCCCGCGATCGCGGTGGTCCAGATCGTGTCCAGATTGAGGGTGAACCCCAGGAACTCTCCTGTGACGTGATGGCCGATCTCGATGCTGCCGACCGCGAGGGCTGGGTCGCTCATGTCTCCCGAAGCTCCTTGAACAGCGGAAACGAAGCGTTTCCAATCATGAGTAGCTGGAAGAGCGCCAGCCCGCCGAAGACCCCCAGGCCATCAGGTCGGACCAGTAGTCCCAGGGCCAGCGCCAGCGCCGTGATCAGCCCCAGTCGGCCGAACACCGACAGGGTGAACTGCTGCTTGCGTTTGGGCCCCTGACCGGCCGCGAAGCGGACTACCGAACGCTGCACGAGGCGGGTGTTCAGGGCGCCGAGCCCGAGCCCGGCGCAGCCGAAAACCCCGGCCAGCGGGTGACCCATCAGGCTCAGACCCACCAGGCCCAGCACTCCGATGACGGCGGCCATGATGATCGACCTACGGATGTTGGTGGCCGCGTTGGTCGGGACAGTCAGTTCGGTCTGCACGGCTGACCTCTCAACTCAACCCCAGTCTCTCCAGTTGCGAACCTTGGCGAAGGTGTACGCGCCCGCCGCCATGATGCCCAGTACCAGACCCACGAGGATGAAGATCGGGAAGGTGTTCAGCCACCCGTCGACAACCCATCCGAGTCCCAATCCGACGGCAACACACACCGCGTTTACCAGGCCCATGCCGAGGAGGCTGTACAGTTCGGGACCCTCGCGCGGCATGACCGACGCCCATCCCGCTAGCCGGCCAGCGGTGCCCGCACGCCACTACTGCTCACAGGCAACTCCTCGGATCTGGCAGCCAACCCACGGTTACGGCTCCAACGAGCCGTCGGGCCGCCGCTGACAGCGGGGTCCCGGAGGTTCCCGCCTCACCCGGCGGGATGAGGCGAACGCTATCACAGGCCCTCGAATCGCTTGCCACGGGCCTACCGTGCCTTTGCCTGCCCTTGAGGGTCCCGACATGTGCGAGAGGTGGGACCGACGTGTTCGAAGTATGCCGGACACGTGGACAGACATGTTTCCGAGTGCGCCCGACGGGTGACCGAACGGTGTCTGGTCCACCTGCCTCAGAGCATCCGGTGTCGTAACTCCCGAAGCGTCGGCACGCTGGACAACACGATGGCGACGACCGCCAACACACCCACCACCGACAGCACCCAGCCGGCGTTGTCGGTGATGGACATGGCCACACCGCCGAAGGCGATCAGCGCCGACCAGAAATAGATGAGCAGTACGGCTCGACGCTGTGAGTGACCAAGTTCCAACAGTCGGTGATGAAGGTGCAATTTGTCAGGCGTGAACGGGGAACGCCCCGCCCTGACCCGGCGGAACACCGCCAGGGTGAGGTCCACCAGTGGCACCGCCAGCACCAGGGTCGGGATGAGCAACGGCAGCAGCAGCGGCAGCGCACCGAGCAGACTGCCGAACGACTGCGCGTCGGCGCGGGTCGCCGTGGTCGCGGCCGAGGCGAGCATCAACCCGACCAACATCGAGCCGGAGTCACCCATGAAGATCCGGGCCGGTTGGAAGTTGTGCGGCAGGAAGCCGATGCAGGCTCCGGCCAGCACCGCCGACAACAGGGTCGGGGTGAACGCCAGATCCCCGTAGCCGACCAGGCTCAGGTGGTACGAGTAGAAGAAGAACGCCAGCGCGGCGATCGCCGACACGCCGGCCAGCAGGCCGTCCAGGCCGTCGATCATGTTCATCGCGTTCACCGTGACCACCGTCAACAGGATGGTCAGCGGCACCGCCTGGTCCCTACCGAAGATGATCGTGCTACCGCCACCGAACGGGAGGTAGAACTGGGCCAGCTGCACGCCGAGCAACACCATCACCCCGGCCGCCACGACCTGGCCGGCCAGCTTGGTCACCGCGTCGAGCTCCCACCGGTCGTCCAGTGCGCCGAGCAGGACGATCAGTCCACCCGCGACCAACACCGCGGTGGTTTCCGACCCCTGCCTGAAGTTGCGCTGGAGGGTGGGCATGAGCTGGGCGACCAGCAGTGCGGCGGCGATGCCGCCATACATTGCCACGCCACCGAGCCGGGGGGTCGGAATGGCGTGTACGTCCCGATCTCGCACCCTGGCCATCGCGCCCCAGCGGACCGCGACGATTCGGATGAGCGAGGTCAGGATGAATGTCACCGCGGCGGCCACGCACAGCACCAGCAGGTACTCCGCGCGGGGCCGGAACAGCGGCGTCATACGGCCTGCGTCTGCTGACAACTCACCGGGTCAGGCTAACGGAAGTGGACAGTCACCCGACGCGGGGCAGACGGGTCGTCACCCGGACCCCCCGCTCGGGTGCTCCTCGCTCTGGTCTGGTCGACCCGATGAATGCCCTGCACCATTGGAGGACTGACCGGACCCGGCGGACCGATCGGCCAGTTCCGGAGGTACCAGCAGGTCGGGCACCACCTCGCGCAGCCGCGCGACCGGCAGCGCGCCCACCCGACGCACCGTGACCCGCTCGCCGGTCGCGTCCACGATCGTGGACGGCACCGGATCGGCGCACGGTCCGTCGTCGAGGTAGACGGCCACGTCCTCGCCGAACTGCTCGCGGGCCAGGGTGATCGTGACGGCCGGTGGCTGGCCGGTCCGGTTCGCGCTCGACACCGCCATCGGCCCCGTCTCGGCGAGCAACTCCAGGGCCGCCGGGTGCGATGGCATGCGCACGGCGACCGTGCCATGGCTGTCACCCAGATCCCAGGCCAACGACGGCGCGTGCCGCACGATGATGGTCAGTCCGCCCGGCCAGAACGCCTCGACCATGCCCAGGACCACCTTGGGCACGCCCGACACCAGCCCCTCCAGGGTGTGCCAGGAGCCGACCAACACCGGCACGGGCATGTCCCTGCCACGCCCCTTGGCCATCAGTAGCGCGCGAACCGCGCCCGGCGAGAACGCGTCGGCGCCCACGCCGTAGACGGTGTCGGTGGGCAGTACGACCAGGTCACCCCGCCGCAGTGCGTCGCGGGCCGCGTTGACACCCGTCGCCCGCTGATCGGGGTCGGCGAGGTTGTACCAGTCGCTCATCTCCGGGTGCCTACCTCACGCTTCGGTTCCGCCGGTTGGGCAGCGGCTAGCTTAGTGCTTCGTCCCAGGCCCTCCCCGAGGCGGAGCCCCGGCTCCGGAGCCCGCGGTACGGGGGCGGCGGGTGTGCGTGTTCAGGCGCGCCGGGCGGTGGTGAACCGGGGGCGACCGGTCAGGTCACAGTGGTCGGCGATGTCGCTCCATCCGCCCATCTGGCGGAGCAACGTCGGCACCGCGAGTCCCTGTTCGTCGGCGTGCTCGACGGCGAACTGCCCGTCTGGCCTGAGCAGGGCGGCGGCGCGACGCGCGACACCGTGCAGCACCTCCAGGCCGTCGGCGCCACCCCACAACGCGGCCGGTGGGTCGTAGTCGGCCACCTCGGGATCGACCTGACCACCGAGCGGGAGGTAGGGCGGGTTGGACAGCACCAGGTCGACGATGCCGTCCAGGTGCGGCAGTGTTCCCGGTGCGGTGGCGTCACCGCGGCACAGGGTGATCGGCAGATCGCCTGCGGCGACCCGCGTCTGGGCGTTGCGGTGCGCCCAGGACAGCGCCCTGGGGTCCTGCTCCACCGCGTACACCTGCGCGTCGGGCACCTCCTGTTGCACGGCCAACGCGATCGCACCCGACCCGGTACACAGGTCGACCACGACCGGGCCGAACCGATGGTGCTTGGCGAGCTGGCCGATCCCCCACTCCACCAAGAGTTCGGTCTCCGGGCGGGGAATGAACACGCCCGGTCCGACGTCGAGTTCCAGCCGGCGGAAGCCGGCGACGCCGACCAGGTGTTGCAGTGGCACCCGGTCGACTCGATGTTCCACCAGCGCGAAGAACCTGCCGACCGCGTCGTCATCCAACTCGTCGACACCGTGCAGCGCGCCCCGTCGCACGCCAAGGGCGAATGCCATCAGCACCTCGGCGTCATTGTCCGGGCTCGGTATGCCGGCATCGGCGAGCCGCCGGGCGGCGGTCCGTCGCGCCACGCGCGCCGAGATCACCTCAAATACCCTCCCCCGTGCCCGTCGCCGGCCCGCCTGTCGCGGCACCGGTCGTCGTCGCCCCGCCCATCCCGTCGAGCAGAGCCTGGGTGTCCGCGCCGATCAGCGCGCCGACCACCCCGTCAAGATCACCGTCCAGCACCTGGTCAAGGTTGTACGCCTTGTACCCGACGCGATGGTCCGAAATACGGTTCTCCGGGAAATTGTAGGTGCGGATCCGTTCACTCCGGTCGACCGTTCGGACCTGCGACAGTCGCGCGGCGCTGGCCTCGGCGGCCTGCTTCTCCTGCGCAGTCGCGAGCAGCCGCGCCCGCAACACCCGCATTGCCGCCTCACGGTTCTGGAGTTGGCTCTTCTCGTTCTGCATCGACACCACCGTCCCGGTGGGAAGGTGGGTGATGCGCACCGCCGAGTCGGTCGTGTTGACGCTCTGCCCGCCGGGTCCAGAGGAACGGTAGACATCGACACGCAGGTCGTTGGCGTCGATTCGCACCTCCACGTCCTCGGCCTCGGGCAGCACCAGTACGCCCACGGCGCTGGTGTGGATCCGGCCCTGCGACTCGGTCACCGGCACCCGCTGCACCCGGTGCACGCCGCCCTCGTACTTCAGCCGCCGCCACGGACCCTCGGCACCGGTCGCCCGTCGCCTGGCCCCGACGCTGACGCTGACGTCCTTGTAGCCGCCCAGGTCGCTTTCCACCGCGTCGAGCACCTCGGTCCGCCACCCGTGTCGCTCGGCGTAACGCAGGTACATCCGCAGCAGGTCCGCGGCGAACAGTGCCGACTCCTCGCCACCCTCGCCGGCCTTGACCTGGAGGATCACGTCCTTGGCGTCGTTCGGATCGGTGGGCAGGAGCAGTTCCTGCAGCCGTCGTTCGAGCGCGGCCGCCCGTCCGGACAGTTCGGTCGCCTCGGCCGCGAACGAGGAGTCCTCCCGGGACAGTTCCCGGGCGGCCTGTAGGTCGTCGCGGACGGTGTCCAGTTCGCGTGCCGTCTCCACCACGGGTGTCAGTTCCGAGTACCGCCTGCCCAGTTCACGGGCGCGGGACTGGTCGGTGTGCACGGCCGGGTCGGCCAGTGCCGACTCCAACTCGGAGTACTCGACGAGCAGCAGGGGTAGGCGGTCAGAGGCGGTCATGGCTGGCTCCGGTGACGGTCGGCGGCGGTCTGCGGCGGACACGACGAGGCGCCCACGCCGGAACGACTGGTTCCGGGGTGGGCGCCACCGAGCAGCTAGCTGTTGGCGGAGTTGCTGCCGCCGCGCGGGGTGCGCTTGCCGTACCGCTTCTCGAACCGGGCGACCCGGCCACCGGTGTCCAGAATCTTCTGCTTGCCGGTGTAGAACGGGTGGCACTGGGAGCAGACGTCAGCGCGTAGCACGCCGCCCTTTGCGGTACTGCGGGTGACAAAGTTGTTACCACACGAACACGTCACCGTGGTGACGACGTATTCGGGGTGGATTCCGGGCTTCATGACGTCGAGGTCCTCTCCTTGTGGGCCGCCGGGTCGCCACGCCTGAAGGTCGCCCACCGCCGGTCGTCGCTGACCGGGTCGGATTGGGTGGGCGTGGGCGGGCGTGAACCGGAGCCTTTCGATGTCCTGCCTCAGTGTGCCAGAGGGCCACACGGCCGATTGAACGGCTCTCCGGGTGCCGACATTCCCGACCCTGGCGCCGGCCCGGCGGCCCCGCAGGACCGCCGGGCACAGGGCCAGGATGCAGGAAGGTCAGTCCTGCGGGCCGACCGTCGTCTTCTGGATCTGCATCAGGAACTCGACGTTGGTCCTGGTCTGCTTGAGCTTGTCCAGGAGCAGGTCGAGGGCCTGCTGCGAGTCGAGTGCGTGCAGCACCCGGCGCAGCTTGTGCACGATCGCCAGCTCGTCCGGGGCGAGCAGGATCTCCTCCTTACGGGTGCTGGACTGGTCGACGTCGACCGCTGGGAACACCCGCTTGTCGGCGATCTTGCGGTCCAGCCGGAGTTCGGCGTTGCCGGTGCCCTTGAACTCCTCGAAGATCACCGTGTCCATGGTCGACCCGGTCTCGACCAGGGCGGTGGCGATGATGGTCAGTGAACCACCGTTCTCGATGTTGCGCGCCGCGCCGAGGAACCGCTTCGGTGGGTAGAGCGCGGTCGAGTCGACACCACCGGACAGGATCCGGCCGGAGGCGGGAGCGGCCAGGTTGTAGGCCCGGCCGAGCCGCGTGATCGAGTCGAGCAGCACAACCACGTCATGGCCCAGTTCGACCAGCCGCTTGGCCCGTTCGATCGACAGTTCGGCCACGGTGGTGTGATCCTGCGGCGGCCTGTCGAAGGTCGACGCGATGACCTCGCCCTTGACCGACCGCTGCATGTCGGTGACCTCTTCGGGCCGCTCGTCGACCAGGACGACCATGAGGTGGCACTCGGGGTTGTTGGTGGTGATCGCGTTCGCGATCGCCTGCAACACCATGGTCTTGCCGGCCTTGGGCGGGCTGACGATCAGCGCCCGCTGTCCCTTGCCGATCGGCATGACCAGGTCGATGACCCGGGTGGTGAGGATGTGCGGTTCGGTTTCCAGCCGCATCCGGTCCTGCGGGTAGAGCGGGGTGAGCTTGTGGAACTCCGGCCGACCCTTGGCCTGGTCGGGTTCGGCACCGTTCACCGTGTCCAGTCGGACCAGCGCGTTGTACTTGTCTCGGCGTTCCCCCTCGCGCGGCTGACGGACCGCGCCGGTGATCGCATCGCCTCGGCGCAGGCCGTACCGACGCACCTGCGACAGCGCGACGTAGACGTCGTTCGAACCGGTCAGGTAGCCGGAGGTCCGGATGAAGGCGTAGTTGTCCAGCACGTCGAGGATGCCGGCCACAGGAAGCAGCACGTCGTCCTCGGCGATCACCGGCTCGGCCTCGCCCGCGTAGCGCTCGCGGCCACGGCGACGGTCGCGGAACCGTCCACGCCGACGCCTGCCTCCGCCGTTACCGTCGTAGTAGTCGTCGTCGCCCTGGTCACCGCCCTCGGCAGCACGACCCTCCTGGGAGCGGCTCTCCTGCGAGCGACCCTCCTGGGCACGCTCGCGCTGGCGTTCGCGCTGACGGTCACGCTGACTGCGCTGACCATCGGCGCGCTCACCACGGTCGGGACGCTCGCCACGCTCGGCGCGCTCGGGACGCTCACCACGCTCGCCGCGGTGCGCCCTGCCCTCGGTGGCCGACGGGGCCTCCGCGGTCTTTGACGTCGCGGCCTTGCGAGTCGTCTGCACATCCCGCTCATCCCCAGCGGCCGGCGTGTCAACCGTCGACGCGGCCGCGGGCTGGTCGGACTGGTCCGTGGCGCCGGCGGCGGGCGG
>DATCXL010000482.1:0-3299 GCA_036565825.1 Mycobacteriales bacterium | reverse complement strand
GCGGTCCAGGCCGGCTATGACGGCCGACTGGCCGCGTTGACCGCCGAGCGGGACGAGCGGGTGCTGCGTGAGGAGACGGTCGACGTCACGCTGCCCTGGGACCGGTACCCGACCGGTGCCCGACACCCGCTGACGACCATGCAGGAGTGGTTGGCCGACGCGTTCGTGGCCATGGGTTACGAGATCGCCGAGGGCCCCGAGGTCGAGGCCGAGTGGTTCAACTTCGACGCGCTGAACATGCATCCCGACCATCCGGCTCGGTCCATGATGGACACCTTCTTCGTGGCGCCGCCCGACAGCGGTGTGGTGCTGCGCACCCACACCTCGCCGGCGCAGATCCGTACGATGCTCGAGCGCCGTCCGCCGATCTACGTGGTGTGCCCGGGCCGGGTGTTCCGTACCGACGAACTGGACGCCACCCACACACCGGTGTTCCACCAACTCGAGGGCCTGGTCGTCGACGAGGGCATCACCATGGCGCACCTGCGCGGGACGCTGGACCGGCTGGCCGGACTGGTCGCCGGTGAGGGCCTGAAGACCCGGTGGCGCCCCTCCTACTTCCCGTTCGTCGAGCCGGGCGCCGAGTACGACGTGCAGTGCTTCGCCTGCCGCGGCGAGTCCGTGGGCAACCCCGACCGCCCGTGCCGCACCTGCCGGTCCGAAGGCTGGATCGAGTGGGGTGGCTGCGGCATGGTCAATCCCCGTGTACTGGTTGCCTGCGGGATCGATCCGGATCGCTACAGCGGGTTCGCGTTCGGCATGGGCATCGAACGCACCCTGCAGTTCCGGCACGGTATCGAGGACATGCGGGACATGGTCGAGGGTGACGTTCGGTTCACCCTGCCGTTCGGAATGGAGGCCTGATGCGCGTCCCGCTGTCGTGGTTGCGGGAGTACGTCGAGGTGCCCGAGCGTATGTCGGCGCGCGAGGTGGCCGCCGCGTTCATCCGGCTCGGGCTCGAGGTCGAGACCGTCGAGGCGGTGGGCGCTGACCTGCAGGGCCCGCTCGTGGTCGGTGAGGTCGTCGACATCGAGCAACTGTCGGGGTTCAAGAAGCCGATCCGCTGGTGCCATGTCGACGTCGGGCCTTCCAACACCGCGTCCGGTCCACGCGGAATCATCTGCGGCGCGACCAACTTCCAGGTCGGCGACCGGGTGGTGGTCGCACTGCCCGGCACGGTGCTGCCCGGCGGATTCGCCATCTCGGCCCGGAAAACCTACGACCACATCAGTGACGGGATGATCTGCTCGGCTCGGGAACTGGGGCTGGGGGACGACCACACCGGTATCCTCATCCTCCCGCCGGAGGCCGGGGTCGGGGCGGACGCGGCCGAACTGCTCGAACTGCGCGACCACGTGCTGGACGTCGACCTGATGCCCGACCGGGGTTACTGCCTGTCGATGCGCGGTATGGCCCGCGAGGCATCACACGCGCTGGACACCTCGTTTCGGGATGCCGCCGCCATCGACGTCGCCGACCCGGACGATCAGGGCTGGCCGGTGCGTATCGATGACCCGACCGGCTGTGACCGGTTCAGTGCCCGCACCGTGACCAGGCTGGATCCGACCGCGCAGAGCCCGCTGTGGATGCGGCGACGACTGCTGATGTGCGGGATGCGGCCGATCTCACTCGCCGTCGACGTGACGAACTACGTGATGCTCGAGACCGGTCAGCCGATGCATGCCTTCGACCGGGCCGTACTGCGGGGCGCGTTGGTGGTGCGTCGGGCCGTGGCCGGGGAGGAACTGGTCACCCTGGACGGGATTCGACGGGTGCTTGACCCGGAGGATCTGCTGGTCACCGACGAGTCCGGCCCGTTGGCGCTGGCCGGGGTGATGGGCGGCGAGAACTCGGAGATCTCCGCGGACACCACCGACATCGTGTTGGAGGCCGCGCACTGGGATCCGATCACCATCGGTCGGATGGTGCGCCGGCACCGGCTGCCCAGCGAGGCGGCCCGGCGGTTCGAGCGTGGGGTCGATCCGCAGGTGGCGCTGGCCGCGCTCACCCGGGCCGCCGACCTGTTGGTCGAGTACGGCCGAGCCTCGACCGACCGTGGGGTCACCGTGGTGGGTGCCGACCACCAGGCACCGGTCATCCGACTGGCCGAGGAACTGCCTGGCCGGGTCGCCGGCCGTCCGATCGCACGGGAGGTCGTGGTACGCCGACTGATGCAGGTCGGTTGTTCGGTCGCCGGTGACACCGTGTTGACCGTGCAGCCGCCGTCGTGGCGTCCGGACCTGACCGACCCGGCCGACCTGGTCGAGGAGGTTGTGCGTCTGGAGGGCTACGACACGGTGCCCACCGAGTTGCCGCCAGCCCCGCCGGGGCGCGGGTTGACTCCGCGGCAGCGAATCCGTCGGGAGGTGGGCCGCGCGCTGGCCTCGGCCGGTTACGTCGAGGTACTGACCTACCCGTTCGTCTCGCCCGAGGTGTATGACGCGTTCGGTCTGGACGCCGACGACCCGCGCAGGCGCGCGCCGCGGTTGATCAACCCGATATCCGACGAGGAACCAGACCTGCGTACCTCGCTGCTGCCCGGGCTGGTCAAGGCGCTGGCACGCAACCTCGGCCGCGGGATGCGCGACGTCGCGTTGTTCGAGACCGGTCTGGTCTACCTGCCGCGTGGCAGGGACGGCGAGCCACTGCGGGTGGGGGTTGACCGGCGGCCGACCGCCGAGCAGGTACGGGCGCTGGACGGGCGCCTGCCCAACCAGCCACGTCACGTCGCGGTGGTCATGACCGGAAACTGGGAACGCCCGGGTTGGTGGGGTGCGGGTCGGCAGTCGGGCTGGGCCGACGCGGTCCAGGCGGCCCGGATCGTGGCCCGGGCCACCCGGTCGGACCTGGAGGTGCGCCCGGCGTCGTTCGCTCCGTGGCATCCGGGTCGATGTGCCGAACTGCTGGCCCACGGGCGGGTGATCGGGATGGCCGGTGAGTTGCACCCGCGGGCGATCAGCGCGTTGGACCTACCGGAACGGACCTCGGCCATGGAACTGGATCTGGGTGCGCTGGGTATCGGCGACCCGACCCAGTTGGGCAGGCTGTCCACCTTCCCGCCGGCGCTGCTGGATGTGGCGCTGGTGGTGACCGAGGACGTGTCGGCCGCCGAGGTCGGCTCGTCCCTGCGCGCCGGTGCGGGGGAGTTGCTGGAGGATCTGCGTCTCTTCGACGTGTACGCCGGCGAGCAGGTCGGGGCCGGTCGACGTTCGCTTGCCTACAGCATGCGGCTGCGTGCCTCGGACCGGACGTTGACCGTCGAGGAGGCGCTGTCGGTGCGGGATGCGGCGGTGGCCGAG
>DATCXL010000472.1:0-5766 GCA_036565825.1 Mycobacteriales bacterium | reverse complement strand
CGCCGCGGCGACGGCGGGAATCGGCCTCGCATTTGCGGCACAGAACGACCGGGTGCAGAAGTCTTTCGGGGACCTGTCGACCCGTGTGCAGGGTGACATGCGGCAGATGTCCGGGGTGTTCGTGCCGGTCCTGATCCACTTGTCCGACACGCTGGGTGGGGTGTTCGACAGGGCCAAGCCGCGGCTGGAGAAGGCCTTCGCCGGGCTCGCGCCTGTCGCTCAGCGAATGGTTGACGGGATCGGTGGGGCGCTGGATGGCCTGGTGCCTGCCATTGATCCGGCGGTGAAGGCGGCGACCCCGTTGCTCGGGAAACTCGCTGATGCCATGCCGGCGGTGGGTCGGGCGGCCGGGCGTCTGGTGGTCTCGGTGGCCGGGCACATGGAGGACCTGACACCGAAGATCAAGTCGGCGCTGTCGCGGGCCGAGCAGGTGGCGAAGGACGGTGCCAGCCGGATCGGCGACGGCATCTCGACGGTGCTCAACTCGGACGCCGTCCAGAAAGTCAAGGACGCATGGCCGGGGATCGTCTCGACCGTTACCGACGGTGTGACCCAGATGGCCACCGCCGCGAAAGACCGCGCCATCGAAATCGGTACCGGCCTGGTCGGCGGATTCCAGACCGGTATTTCCACCGGGAACTGGTCCGATTTGGGTCGGACGGTTGGTGAGATGATCCGCGACCAGATCGGCCGGGCGTTGAAGATCGCGACTACGATCACCGAGTCGATCGGCGAGGCGATCCAGAAAGTCGACTGGATCGGGCTCGGGATCAAAATGGGTGCCGAGGCGCCCAGTTTCTTGGCCGGCCTGGTCCTCGGCATTGTGAATTTCGATGTCGCCGGTGCGCTGCACGGCCTGGGTGAGCACTGGGTCGATGTCGTCCTCGGCCTGCTCGCTGTGGCCGCGCTGCCGGCGAAAGTCGTCGGCAAAATCGGGGAGATCCTCGCCAGAATCCCCATCGTCGGCACGTTGCTGCGGTGGATCGTCGAGTCCCTGTCGAAGGTGTCGAAGAAGGCCGTGGGCGCGGTCGGTGACGCTTTGGGGTTCCTCGGCCGTGGGTTCATGGACGGGTTCCGGAAGGTGTTTCCCAGCATCGGGGCGTCTTTCGCCGAGCACCTGGAGCTCTTGCCGACGCGGATGGGCGTGGTCGCACTGGAGCTCGTGGACAAGGGCAAGGCGATGGTGCACCGGCTGGGTGATGCCATCGCGTCCGGGGCGCATTGGGTCTCGTCGAAGATCGGTGAGATCATAGGGAAGATCATTCAGCCGTTCGCGAAAGCGGGCGGCTGGCTGCTGGGTAAGGGCCGGGATATCGTCAAGGGCCTGGCTGATGGGATTGGTAGCCGGCTGTCGTCTGTCGCGGGCAAGTTGGGGTCGATCGGCGGGAAGGTCGTCGGCTGGGTCGGTGACATGGGCAAGAAACTGTTCAACGCTGGCGTGGACCTGATCATGGGATTCGTGCACGGAATCTCTGCCACGTTCGGGAAGGTGAAGGACAAGCTCGGTGAGCTGACCGGGAAATTGACCAGTTGGAAGGGCCCGCCGGCGAAAGACCGGACCATTCTGGTCGGCTCCGGGCAATTGGTCATTGACGGATTCCGGACTGGCCTGGAGTCGCGGTATGCCGCTGTGCGGGCGTCGCTGGCTGGCCTGACCGGCAGCCTCACGGGTCCGGATGTGGTGGGTGCCGCGGTGGCCGGTGTTCCCGGTCGGGCCACTGGTGCCGGCGTGGGAGGGGGCGCTGGCACCGGTGGTGGCCAGTCGCAGCCGCTGGTTGTGCAGCTCGTGTTGCCGTCCGGGAAGGTGATCCAGGAGGTGCTGCTGCAACTCAAGCGGGAGCGTGGCGGCGTGGCGTTGGGGCTGGGCTGATGGCCGAGATCACCACCACGGTCGAGGTCGCGTTCGGGTCTGCTCCGCTGGCTGCTGACGCGGACACGGTATGGACGGACGTGACCCAGTGGACGCAGGTGGTGGGCGGGCAGATCCGCATCACCCGCGGTCGGGGTGACGAACTGTCGGCCATCCAGCCGGGAACGCTGGCCCTGACCCTGGACAACTCCGACGGCCGGTTCACGCCGGGGAACACCGCGAGCCCGTACTACCCGCACGTGACGCTGTACCGGCGGATCCGGGTCACCTCAACGGTCGGCGCGGCAACGGTGTCCCGGTTCGACGGGCACATCACCTCATGGCCTACCACCTGGCCGGGGGGCAGCGGTGCGATCGGCCTGGCAACCATCGCCGCGTCGGACCGGCTCGCCCTGGTCACCAGGCTGGGTGCACTGAGGTCGTTCCTCGCCGAGGAGATCCTGCTGGGATCACCGGTCGACTACTGGCCGCTGTCCGAACCGGAAGGTGCATCGGCCGCCGGCAACATCGGGGCGAACCCGCTGAACACCGGGACGCTGAGGAACCCTGGTGGTGGTGGGACCGCCACGTTCGGGTCGGGGACCGGGCCGGCCGCCGACGGGTCACCGGCCCTGGTGCTCGCCCCAGCCTCGTCGACGTCCGGCTGGTTCGTCGACGCGGCAATCTCCTGGACGCAGACCGGGACGCTGGCCTACTCCCTGTCCGCGTGGGTGCTGGCCAGTACGGCCTCGCAGACCGTCGTGGCACTGCTGCGTGACGGCCTAGTGGTCGCCCGGCTAAGTTTCGACGCGGCCAAGAAACTGGTCGCGTCCGCCGACGCCGGCGCGGTCACGGTCACCTCGCCGGGCGTGGTCGCCGACGGTGCCACACACCACGTGGCCCTGACCGCGCAGTGGGACGGCGCCGGGCACACCCTGCGCGCCTACGTGGACGGGGTGCAGGTCGGCACGACCAGCCTGCCGAGCACGACACCAGGCCCCCGGCCGAACCGGGTGACAATCGGGTCGGCCGGGGCCGGCTCACTGCTGGCCGGGACGATCTCCCACGTCTCCTGGCACGACCAGGTCCTCACCGCCGATCGGATCAGCGCGATCTACCACGCCGGTGTCGACGGCTTCGGTGGCGAGCGGTCGGATTACCGGGTGGCCCGGTTGGCTTCCTACGCTGGCCTGGCGACCTCGACCCCATCGACCAGGACCGGGGTATGGGTGCTGGACGACACCGCACTGTCGGTGCTGGGCACGTCGACCGTCCTGGACGCGACACAGGTCAGCCTGGACCCGGGCGCGGCCATGGTGTGGGGGCAGGCCACGGGCGGGTCGGATGTCAACGCGGCGTTGCAGGAGGTGGCCGGTACCGAGGGTGGCCTGGTGTACCTGGACCGGTCGGGGATCCTGCGGTTCCGCAGCAGGTCGCACCGGTACAACCGGCCCGACGACCTGGTGGTCGACGCGGCCGACACCGCCGGCGGTCTCGCCTTCGTGCTGGACGATCAGCAGTACGTCACCGACGTCACGGCGACCACACAGGACGGTGTGGCCTGTCGGGCACTCATCCCGGCCGACGTCGCCATCCGCGACGAGGTGTCCCTGCTGACCCGTGACGTGCTGGACGCCCTGTCGGCGGCGTCGTGGCGGGTCCATCGGTACGGCCAGCCGGCACCGCGGGCGAACGGCCTCGACCTGGATCTGCTGACTGTCCCCGATGATCTGGCGGCGCGCATGCTGGCCTTGGACCTGTCCAGTGTGGTCCGGGTGACTGGCCTACCCGACCAGGCACCGGCCACCTCGGTGCCCCTGTTCATCGAGGGGTACACGGAGACGATCGACGCGTCCCAGTACCAGTTGGACTGCAACACCTCCAGTGCCGCCCAGTCAACGGTGTGGGCGCTGGACCACCCGATCCTGTCCGTGCTGGACGAGACGACGACTCTGGCCTACTGAGGAGGTTCTGTGGCTACCGTGCCATCACAACGGGACTGGTCGGCCGGCGAGGTTGTCACCGCGGCGATGCTCAACGCCAACGTGCGGGACGCGATGAACTTCGTGTTGGCTCGGCCGGACGCGATGTTGCGGCAGACAGTGGCACAGTCCCTGCCGCATGCGACGTGGACGGACATCGCATGGGACGTAGAGGATCTCGACTCAGACTCGGGGCACTCGACAACCAGCAACACGTCCCGGTACACGGCTGTCACTGCCGGCTGGTACCTGGTGGGTGGGGTGGTGAACATCAGCAACTCGTCGACCGGGGTGCGGGCAACGCGGCTCGCTGTCAACGGAAACCCGGTACTGGGCTCTCAGGTGATGGTCCCGCCGACTGTGCTGAACACCGCCGTGCCAGTGGTGTCTCGGCTGGTGTTCCTCAACGTCGGTGACTTCATCACGGTCGAGGCCTTCCAATCGAGTGGCTCGGCCGTGAGCACCACGATCACGGCCGAGGCTCAGTCGTGCTTCACCGCGCACTGGGTGCGGAGCTGATCAGGAGAACGTCCAGGTGGGCACGCACGTCTGGGCAGGGATCGTCCCGTCCGCGGCGAAGCTCAGCGGTGCCAGGTAGTTGTTGGCCGTGAATTGGTTCGGCAGGCCGCCGCCCGATCCTTGGGCCCACCGGTCGATCTGCCACACGTAGTAGGTGGCCCCGGACGGTCCACGCAGGACGTCTACGTCCGCGGTCTGACCGCCGCACGACCCGGCGCGAAGTTGGGTACGCACCGTCCACGGGCCGAGCGGGGACGGGGCGGTGGCATAGGACGCCCCGGTGATGCAGTACGCGCACGCCGGATCGGAGTACACCAGGTACCACGTCGACCCGCGCTTGAACATCCCGGGCGCCTCGACCAGCGTCTTCCCGAGCCGTGTGACCTGCCCGGTACCGGTCGTCCACGTCGGATCCAGCTTCTCGACCGCGATGTCGTGCGTGCTGGGTGAGACGCTGTGGTCGATGACCGTGTACGCGAGGTACGCCACGGTCGGGTCGGTTGGGTCGACCACGAGGTCCTGGTCCCCGAACGGCATCGTGGATCCGTCGCTGATGGCCAGCGCCGGGGGTGTGGTGACCTCCGTGTAGGGACCACCTGGTTCCGGGGCAGTCAACACCGCATACCCGGCGGTGGAGTGGGAGACGTTGAGCCACATCACCCACGTACCGTCCGGCCTCATCGCGACATGAGGGCGGAAGCACCCGAACTCGCTGCCGCCGCACCGGGACTGCCAGTCACTGGTGTACGGATCCCACGCGAGGATCCCGCCGACCGCCCCGGCCGGCGTCCACGTCTGCAAATCCGTGGACCGGTACACCCGCACCCCGCAGTAGGGCGACGCCACGTTGAGCGTGAATCCGCAGGCATAGCTCGTGCCGAACAGCCACGCGGTGCCCGACGCGTCCTGAACCACCGTCCCGTCGTGCGCGTCAATCCGCGCACCCAAGGTGTCATACGTGATCACCGAGTTGTTCACCGGAGTGGCAGTCGACTGGGTTACTGCCGCATGCGGGACACCGCCCGCGGCGGCATCACCACCGGCCACAACCAGGCATAACGCGACAGCCACAGCAGCAGAAAAGACCTTGACCATTTCCCCCACCCCATGATTGGTCCCCCGGTGATCTGATGATGACACTCATTGCGACCGAATGCTGGCCCCCTCCGCCAGCACCGCATCCCGGGAGGTGCGGTGACTGACCTGGAGACGTTGTTGCGTGCGGTACAGGACCTACGGATCGAGATCATGGGCGCCCTGACCCGCGTCGAGGAGCGGACTGTTCCCCGGGCTGAGTTGGCCGCCCAGTTGGGCACGCTGGATGCGCAACACCAGTCGCTCGAACGGCGCGTCGAGACGTTGGAGTCGGATCGCCGGTCGGTGCGCACGGGCTTGCTGTGGCCGGCCCTGCTGATC
>DATCXL010000458.1:0-3891 GCA_036565825.1 Mycobacteriales bacterium | reverse complement strand
GTAGCGGGGCGACTCGGGGATCCACCGGTTCAACACAAGCAGCAGCAAACCGGTGGGCGCACCGAGCAGCCACAGGATGCGCCAGCCGAAGTGCGGAGTGAGCGCACCGGCCAGCCAACTCGTGGCCACGTAGGCGCCAGCGACGTCACCGCCGATCAGCACGACCAGCCAGCCGCGGTGTCGCGCCGGGATCGTCTCGGCGAGTAGCGCGAAGGTGATGGGCAGCATGCCACCGGCACCGATACCCATCACAAAACACATCAACAGGTTCCACTCGAAGCCAGGCATCGCGCCGCAGACCGAGGTCGACATGAACAGGACGCCGGCGAACAGGATCGACGCGCGCCTGCCTGTCCGGTCGCCCAACCAGCCCCAGACGAGGGAACCGACGACGGTGCCGGTGATACCGACCAGCGGCAGCCACGACACCGGGAGGTGACCGTGCGGGTTCGCCGCCGTCCGCAGTCCGTACTCCTGCGCGACCCCGGGAGCCACGAACGACAGCGTCGTCGGTTTCATCACGTCGATCGTCGTGGCGAGGGTCATCACCACCAGCAGGGCGATGTGCTGGAACCGGATCGGAGCGTCGTCCAGGGCGGCGACCCTGATGTCCCGGGCCTCGCGACGAATGGCACCCGCGCCACGTGGCACCAGTCCGTAGAGCGACGCACCGAGTCCCACCCCGATCAGCACCATGCCGACGATCATCGGAAGATCCGGGGCCATGTGGGCGAGCCGATACCCGTTGTCGCGGGCGGACACGTACATCGGCAGGTGCAGGGCCACGCCGGCGAAGCACGCGGCGGTACCGAACCAGAACGCCACCGGGTGGCTGAACCGCATCGCCTCGTCGCCGTCTTCCAACCGTGTGCCCGTCGAGGTCATCTGTTCCTCCGTGCTGGAATCCGATCGCGCTGTTCGGGCGTCGGTGCCGGCGGATCGGCACCCGACGGTCCGGATCACCGAGCACGCCGCCGCGGCGGTCCGAGCCGGTTCGCGGTCGTCCGGGAGCTCTCGACCCCAGGGACCATCCGGCTCGCCGGCCGAACGCCTTCGGGTCAGGAGCTCTGACGCTGGAGCACCAACGCGGGCTCCGGTGCAGACGTCGCCGTCCACCGCTCCCGCGAGCGTCTGACCAGGTGCGCGCCCCACCAACCCAGTCCCCGCAGGGCGCAGACGATGGAGGTGGCGAAGAACAGCGTGTACACGACGTTGAACACCATGAGGATGGCGTAGACGAGGGCAACCGACGAACCGAAGACGAACTGGCTGCGGGGCTTCATCGGCGTCGTGCCAGGGTCGGTGATCATGTAGTTGGTGAACAGGACGAAGGCAACACCGGTCATCGCACCCAGCGCCGAGAACAACGCGACGTGCCAGATCCAGTGTCGGACGAACGCCTGGATCGCGAAGCCCCCCATCCAGCCGAGGATGAGCGGCACCCGCCGGGTGAGCAGGCCGTTGATGACGGTCCCCGCCGTGACGATGATCAGCGGGATCATCACCCGGAAGTAGGTGTTCGCGTTCTCGGTGAACTCGTACGGCGGCGCGATGCTGACCCATCGGCTGAAGCACAACAGGACCACCGTGATACCAAGATTGGACGGGTTCATGAAGTGCCGCATCCGGCCGGCAATCGGCGCCTGCAGGACGTGCTTCGCGCTGACGCTGACAACCACGCCGAAGGCCACCGGCCAGAACTGGTTGTTTGCGTAGAGGAGCATGTTGACCGCGAGGCTGGTGATATGTGCTGGCAGCAGGAACTCCATCACACCGCGCGGGCCGTTGCCGAGGAACCGCGGCGCCCGCCGGTAGGCCCAGGCGCTGATGATCTCGAAGACGATCTCGGTCGTGTAGCCGGTCACCAGCGCCAGGACCGGCCACAGCCACGGCTGTTCGAACCCGAGTACGCCGTAGCCGAAGGCGTTGAACGCGCTGATCGAGATCGCGAAGTTGCGCAGGGCCAGGTAACGCGGGTCGCGGTTCGGTCTGGGCCGGCCGGCCGCCGTGGCCGGCGCGGACGTCGGCGGCGTGTCGCCGGTGGGATGCGGGTGCTGGACGGTCGCGGTCATCGGTTCGGGACCTCCCGGGCAGTGCCGGTCAGAACGAGGGTGTGGATGCCCGGCAGAAGTTGGCGCGTCTGCTGGTGCGGTTGGCCGTCGGTGTCCCGCCACGCGAGACGGACCGTCGCCGGGCCCGCGTCCGGGCCGAGTCCGAAGTGGACGTCGAAGCTGCGCTTGCCGCCGTGGCCGCCGCCACCGTCAAGCTGGGAGACCTGGGTGTGGCCGTCGGCCGTGGTGACCCACACCGTCGCGCCGTAGGCGGGCGTCCCGACCCCCGCGAGTCCGGTGGCGGAGTCTCCGTCGACGGAGGGCCGGTAGAGCCTCAGTTCGAGGTAACCGCCCATGTTCGGCGCGTCGTTGGCGTAGAAGACCGGCGGGCCCCACTGCCGGGCCAGGGCGAAGTCCGTCGCGCCCCTCCCGGTGGTGTCGGCCGTGGCGACTCCGCGGGTGGGTATCGGCGCGGCGATCCCGAGTTCGGAGCTGATGTTCACGTACCTGCCGTCGGAGTTCCTCGCGTAGAAGGCGACCGCCTGCCGACCAGCGACGTCGTCACCGGGCGCGACGTTGGGCCACATGGCCGGGTTGGACAGCAGATCGTCGTTGGTCATGGCCATTTCCTGCAGCCAGTTCCAGCGATCGACCTCCCCCTTGACGAATCCGTCGGTCTGCACAACATCGAGATGGCCGCTGTTGAGGAAGTCGGCCATTTTGAGGTCCCATCCCCAGCCAGTCCACGCCATTCCGAACTGCTGGGCCTCCTGGGTGAACGGCGCGACGCCGTCGCCGAGCTTTCGCCGCATATCGTCGTCGTTCTTCGCCTGGTTCATCCACACGAAGTTGCTTTCCTGTAAGCCCCAGGCGGTGGTGATGTTGCTGACCATCATGTCGAAGGTGCCGTTGTTGTTCAGGTCGCCGAAGTCGATGCCCATGCCCTTGAACGAGTCCTTGCCGAGCACGAAGGACTTCGGCGTGGTCGGCGTCCGCTGGCCCACCGCCACGGTGAAGTGGATGTGGCCGCGGGTCGACACGTTGTACAGCAGGTGGTCGTGGCCGAAGTCGTTGGCAACGTACAGCTCGGGCAGGCCGTCTCCCGTCAGGTCGGCACCGGAGACGGCCAGCGTCCATCCGGTGGAGGCCGAGAACGGGACCGCCCGGGTCTCCTCGACGTAGGCCACCGTCGGGTTCGGTCCTGACGTCGCGTCGAGCCGGCGCAGCACGTGGGCACCGCCGCCGTTGCCGGCACCCGAGAGTGTGTTGTTCATCTGGACGTTGTTCTCGCCGTGCGGGTCCAGCACGTCGGAGTCGGGAAAGTAGTTGGCGACGAAGATGTCCGGCCGCCCGTCACCGTCGAAGTCACCGACACTCACCGCGTCGGTGTTCCAGCGTCGCCCGTGGTAGTTACCGTCCACGGTGACCTGGGGAACCAGTTCCTGGGGTCGGTATGCGGACGGCGACACGGCGGCGGCGGTGGACCTGGCAAGGAACAGGACCGGTGTGCGTCCCCAGTAGGTGACCAGTAGGTCCATCCGGCCGTCGTCGTTGAAGTCGCCGGGTGTACAGCCGGTCGGCGCCATCCGCGAGTCCATCGGCAGCGGGGTCGGATCAAGGACAAACGGGGTGAACAGGTCCTCCGGCGTGGCGGTCGGTGTGTAGGTCACAACCACCCTGTCGGTCCTGGTGTCAACGATGCACATACCGTCAGCCCGGCCGTGACCGGTCAGGTCGTTGACCGCAATCGAGGCACCGACCGAGGAGATCCATGCCCTGATGTGTTGGTAGGCCGGATTCACCTGGCGGACCGTGTTCATCGGCTGGTTCTCGTATCCGG
>DATCXL010000437.1:0-3145 GCA_036565825.1 Mycobacteriales bacterium | reverse complement strand
CTGTGGGACGCGGTGGGCACCGAGTTCGGTGGGCGGCACGAACTGTACGAGCGGAACTACGCGGGTAACCACGAGAACACCAGGGTCGAACTGCTGTTCGGACAGCTCGCCACCGGGCAGGTCGACGGGTACAAGGCCTTTGTCGACAGGTGTCTCGCCGAGTACGACCTCGACGGTTGGACGGTGCCGGATCTGACCTCGTTCGACGACCTGCGGCGCATCAGGAACGACATGCTGCACGGGTGAGGGCCCCGCCGGCGAGACACAACGGGCCATCGCCGCAGGACGGGCGGTGGTGTCGTCGTCATCGCCGCGCCACACCGGTGCGCCCTGCCCCGCGCCCGACGAACTCCAGAGACGAACACACGACAGACGAGGAGCCGGACGTGTTACAGAACAAGGTCGTGGTGGTGTCTGGAGTCGGCCCCGGGCTGGGCCGGGCGATCGCCCTGCGTAGCGCGCTGTCGGGCGCGGACGTCGTGCTGGCCGCGCGAACGGAGTCCCGCCTGGCCGAGGTGGCCGACGAGGTCGCGCGGACAGGACGCCGTGCGGTTGCGGTGCCGACCGACATCACCGACGAGTCCTCCGCGGTGGCCCTGACGAAGGCCGCGCTCGACGCGTTCGGCCACGTCGACGTCCTGGTCAACAACGCCTTCGCGGTTCCGCCGATGACCGACCTGGTGGACGTCGAACTGGACCAGGTCAGGGCCGGCTTCGAGACGAACGTGTTCGCCGCGCTGCGCCTGACCCGGTTGTTCGCGCCCACGCTGGCCGAACGCGGAGGCGCGGTCGTGATGATCAACTCTGTGGTTCTACGGCACTCGAAGCGGCTGTTCGGTACCTACAAGATGGCCAAGGCCAGCCTGCTCTCCCTCGCGCAGAGCCTCTCCACCGAACTGGGCCCACAGCGCATCCGGGTCAACACCGTCGCCCCCGGCTACATCTGGGCCGACGCGCTCAGGTCGTACTTCGACCACCTCGCCGGCGAGCGCGGGGTACCGACGCGGGTGGTCTACGACGAGATCGCGGCCACCATCGACCTGCGCAGGCTGCCCGAGCCCGACGAGGTCGCCGACGCGGTGATCTTCCTGGCCTCCGACATGGCGCGCGCCATCACAGGACACTGCCTCGACGTGAACGGCGGCGAGTACCACCACTGAGCAGGTGGTTGTGACCGGCCAGTTCACGCCAACGGCCACCCGACCGCGCGGGGCTGCGACGAAACCCCGCACTGGCCGCGGCGGCCGCACCAACCAGTCTGTCCGCGTACTTCCTGGGCATGAACCGTGTCCGCGCCGAAGCCCGGAGACACGCCGGAACGCGACCGCGTTGTGTCCGGGCTGGACCTGGCAGGCACGGCGGGCATCCGCGTACGCGGGTCATCCCGCGCCCGGCGGGGCGCCTGGGCCTGGTTCCTCGACCGTCGCCTCGCGGGCCGTCGGGTCGGCCAACGCCACGGCATCGTCGCGGAACCCACCGCCCAGCCGTGCCCGCAGGCCGACGTCGGAGTACCGCCTCTCCAGCACGCCGCTGGTGCGGCGTAGCACGGTGATGCTGTTCTGCCGCAGTTTGTGGCTTTCCAGCAGGCTCAGCACCTCGAACTCACCCGGGCGCAGCCGTTGCGTCTCGGCGATGTACCGCAGGATCGCCTCCCCCTCGGGGTAGGTCATCAGGTAGTGCATGGCCACGATCCCGCCGTCGGGATTGATCAGGTCCCAGAAGTGCTCGAAGAAGTAGAGGCAGTCCCAGGCGTCCACCCAGGCGAAATCGATCGGGATGAGATCGGCGGGTAGCCGGTCGACGCAGTCACGCAACGCGGCGTTGACCACGGTCACCCGCTGGTCAAGACCCAGTTCGCACAGCACCGTCCGCACCCGGCCGGCCGACGAGTCCTCCATGGACAAATCGTCGACCGCGACGAACAGGGGTCGGTACGGTGACCGATAGTACGTCGGCACGAGCAGCGCCGGATCGCTGCCGAGCCACGCCTCGTCCAGTTCCCGGCCGGTCCGCAGGTAGGGCAGGCTCTTGTCGACCAAGGCCTTCGCCTCGGCGGACACCAGGCTCTCGACCTCGGCCAGGGCACGGGCAAGGAACGGCGTGGTATACCCCATCCCCACCTCCAGTACCCGCCGCGGCCGGACCAGGTGAACCAGGTTGGCCAGTAGTGGAGCAACCACCTCGGTGCCCATTCCTGGTACCCGCAACCGTTCGACGCCGGTGCGGAAGTCCTGACCGGACGCGTCGTCACCGACCATGTCCGCCTCCGTCTGTGGGTGGTGCCGGTGTCCTTCCGGTGGTCGACGATTCCGCACGGTTGCTCACCGGGCGGCCTCGTCCCGGTGCCGCTGTAGCTCCACGGCCTGGTACAGCGCCCTGATGTTGCCGGTGCCGAAGGATCGGGCCCCCAACCGTTCGATCAGCTCCAGGAAGAACGTTCTGCGTGGGTGCACCGAGCCGGTGAATATCTGGAAGAGCTGACCGTCGTGGTCCTCGTCGACCAGGATGTTGCGCTGTTCCAACTCCTCGACGGAGTACCGGGCGACGTTCAGGCGCTCGGGTAGTAGGCGGTAGTACGTCGCCGGAGTGTTCAGGAACTCCACGCCCCTGGCGCCGATCGCGTCCACCGCGTCGACGATGTTGTCCGTGGTGAGCGCGACGTGCTGGACACCGGCACCGCCGTGGCTCTTGAGGAACTCTTCGATGTGGCCGGCCACCCGCGACGGGTCGGGCTCGATCAGCGTCAGCGTCACCGCCCCGGACCTACTCTGCACCACCTTGGTGGTGATCGCCTGGGCGTCGACGACGATGCGCTCGGTGAAGATCAGATCGAAGTCGAGCAGTTGCTCGTAGAACTCGACCGTGGAGTCGATCTGGCCCGGCTCGACGCAGACGGCGAAATGGTCCACTTCGGCCAGACCGGTGGCCGACCCCACCAGCGACGTCCCCGCCACCGGGACCAGCCCCGGCAGCACGCGCTCGTCGGCGCCGTCCGGGCGCTGCACGAAGGTGTGGGTGACGTCGCCGACACCCATAATGGTCGCGACCACGATGTCGCCGTGCCGGCGCGGAGCACGGACCGGCCGGGCCCCGCGGCCGACGGCCTCGTGGAACGCGGCAGCGGCGTCGGTCACCCGCAGTGCGA
>DATCXL010000420.1:0-2284 GCA_036565825.1 Mycobacteriales bacterium | reverse complement strand
CCGCCCGGAAAGACGTAGCGCCAGGTCGTCACGATGTGGGCCGACCAGGGTCACCCCGCGTTCGACCTCCTGCCCGCGCACCCGGGCCAGTTCGGCCAGCAGCACCGCCTCGAGCACCTCCCGGCCGGGCGCGGTCGCGCCCAGCACCGGTTCCAGGGCGGCACCGAGTGAACTGGCATAGGACACCTCGGCCCGGTCCTGTCCGTTCGACACCTCGTCGTAGGCCGCCGCGACGTACGGCGCCAGCGCGCCGACCAGCTCCAGCCGGCCGGCCAGCAGTTCGGCCCCGTGCCTGGCCAGGTGGCCGTCCCACACGTCGAGGGTACGGAGGTCACCCGCCGAACCGGCCCGCCGGGCCGCACCAGAGGTTTTCAGCAGGGCGTTGCGTTGCCGCAACACCCGCTCGTAGTCGGCCCGCACCCCGGCGTAACGGGGAGTGCGGGCCACCAACAGTTCGTCGAGGAACCGGCGTCGCTCGGAGGGATCACCCCGGACCACGGCCAGGTCCTCGGGGGCGAACAGCACGGTGCGCAGGATCCCGAGCACCTCCCGGGGCCGGGGCACCGGCGCCCGGTTGAGGCGGGCCCGGTTGGCCCGGCCCGGCGCTATCTCCAGCTCCACCAGTAGCTCCCGCCGATCGCGGACCACGGCGGTACGGACCACCGCGCGCCGGGCGCCCTCGCGGACCAGCGGGGCGTCGGTGGCCACCCGGTGGCTGCCCAGGGTCGCCGCGTAGCCGACCGCCTCGACCAGGTTGGTCTTGCCCTGACCGTTCGGGCCGACCAACACGCTGGGTCCCGGGTCGAACGCCAACTCCGCGGTCGGCCAACTGCGGAAGTCCACGACCGACAGGTGCCGGACGTACACGGCTAGCTGCGCGGTACGGCGGTGTCCTCGCCGGACCTGCCCACCGCGTGACCGCCGAACTGGTGGCGCAACGCGGCGACCACCCGCATCGCCGGTGAGTCCTCCTGCCGGGAGGCGAACCGGGCGAAAAGCGCCGCGGAGATCACCGGCATCGGCACCGCGTTGTCGATCGCCGCCTCGATGGTCCAGCGCCCCTCGCCGGAGTCCTGGGCGTAACCACGGACCTGGTGTAGACCGGGGTCGTCGGCCAGCGCGCCGGCCAGCAGGTCCAGCAGCCAGGACCGGATCACCGTGCCGCTGCGCCAACTCGCCACGGTTTCCTCGACGTTGTGCACCAGCGAGCTGGCGGCCAGCAACTCGTAGCCCTCGGCGTAGGCCTGCATGAGCCCGTACTCGATGCCGTTGTGCACCATCTTGGCGAAGTGCCCGGCACCTACCGGCCCAGCGTGGACGAACCCGCCGTCGCCCTCCGGTTTGAGCGTGTCGAAGACCGGCTGGACCCTGGCCACCTGCTCGGCGGTACCGCCGACCATCAGCGCGTACCCCTCGGTCAACCCCCAGACCCCGCCGGAGACCCCGACGTCGAGGTAGCCGATCCCGTGCGGGTCGAGGTACCCGGCGTGTTCCTGGTCGTCGGTGTACCTGCTGTTGCCGCCGTCGATGACCAGGTCACCGGGGTCGAGCAGTTCACCCAACTCGTGCACGGTCTGGCGGGTCGGCTCACCGGCCGGCACCATGCACCAGATCGTCCGCGGCGCGGTCAACCGGTCGACCAGCGCGGACAGGCTGTCCACGTCACGGGGCGCCTCGGCCGACCGGTCGTACCCGACCACCGTGTGTCCACCCCGGCGCAGCCTCTCGGCCATGTTCGCACCCATCTTGCCCAGGCCGACCAGTCCGATCTCCATGCCTTCGCCTCCTCCTCGTCGCCGGTCCAGTGTTCCCTGGCTGGTTGGTTCCAGGCCCTCGCCGGGGCGGAGCCCCGGTTCCGGGGTCACGCCGTAGGGGGCATGGTGCTGTGCTGCCCTCCGCGGGGGGAGCTTCGCTCCACCCCGCACCCCCCTCGAAAACACACACTGGTGGCGTGGTCAGGTGGTTCCTGCCCTTCACCCCCGCAAGACCCCTGGCCTGCGGGAGCGATCGGCAGACAGTCTGGAGTCAACCATCTATCCGGGCAGCCGTACCGGCATGAGCAGATAGCGGTACTCGGCGGAGGCCTGCGGGTCGGTCTGTTCGTCCGCGCGGCGACCGGTGATCACCGCTGGCTTGATCGACGTGGTGAACGACAGGACGGCCCGGTCCGAGGACAGCGCGGACAGCCCGTCGAGCAGGTACCCGGGGTTGAACGCGACCGTGATCGGCTCGCCGGACAGGCTCACCTCGACCTGCTCCTCGGCCCGTCCCTCGTCGTCGCCAC
>DATCXL010000411.1:0-5422 GCA_036565825.1 Mycobacteriales bacterium | reverse complement strand
GCCGCGCCGTCGTTGACCCCACACCGCGTTGCCGCGTTCCGGCCAGCGGCTGAGCAGACCGCGACCCGGCTACTCGCGTCCCTCGACGGCGCGGCCCGGATCGAACTGATGGCCGACTTCGCGCACAGGTTCTCGTTCGAGGCCTTCTGTGACCTGTTCGGCATCGAGTCCGCCGCGCGGGCGGACCTGTTCGACTGGGTGTCCCTGGCCTTCAGCCCGGCCGGTCGCGGCCGGAAGGGCAGGGCCAACCTCGACCGGATCGAGCGGTTCGTGACAGCCGAGGTCGAGCGTCGCCTGTACCAGCCCGGTGACGATGTGCTGTCGGCCATCGTCACCGCGTGGGCACCCAACGGCGAGGTCGGTAAGAACGAGGTGATCTCGCTGTGTGCCTCGCTGCTACTGGCTGGCTTCGAGACCACCCCGCAGATGATTGGTATGTCGGTGGTCGCGCTGCTCACCCACCCGGACGAACTGGCCTGGCTCCGTGCCGACCTGTCGCGGGTGTCGGCCGCACTCGACGAGCTGCTGCGTTTCAACACACCGGGGCCGTCAGGCACGCTGCGGGTGGCCACAGAGGACATCGATGTCGCAGGCACGGTGATCCCGGCGGGCGACCGGGTGCTGCTGTCCATCGACGCGACCAACCACGACCCCGCCGACCACGAGGATCCACACCGGTTGAACCTCCGTCGGCCGAGCGCCGCACGTCACATCACCTTCGGTCTGGGTCCGCACTACTGCCCCGGGTCGGCGCTCGCCCGGATGCAACTGACCGTGGCGCTCACCGCGCTGCTACGCCGTTACCCGTACCTGGCCCTGGCCACCCCGGTAGAGGAACTGCCCTGGCGGGGTAGCCATCTGCACCGCGGCCTGGCCGGGTTGCCGCTCGACACCGGTGAACGATGTCGAGCGGATCCGGATCACGGCAGCGGATCGGGTCGGGAACGGGTGGCCGCGACCACCGACCCCCCTCCTCCCGGCCTGGCGACCAGGTGGTCGGCGTGAACGGGTCGGCGCGTGGTGTGACCGGTCAGGCGACGACGCCGTAGAGCACCCGCCCGGCAGGTGCCGAATCACAGGCGCTGCTGTCGCCGCTGGCCAGTCGGTGCTCGGTGACCGTCCACACGAGATTCTGGCCGCGCCAGAAGGACAGATCCTCGGTCCCCACCGCGGCCTGGCGGGTGGCGTTGGTCGTCCACCCGTTCGTGCCATGAGTGGCCACGACGAGTTGGGCGTTGGTACATCCCCTGCTCTTGCTGAAGTACCAACTTCCCTGTGCCACCGTGGCTCCCTGCACGTTGGACACCGGTAGCCGGAACGCGTTGCTGGCCCGGACGATGTCGTCGTCACCGACCCGCTGGTGCACCAGGTCGCCGGTGCTGCCGTCCAACGGCCACAGCGCCACCCGCCCGTTCGACGGTTGGGTGGAGGTCGGGTTGCAGTACTCGCCGGTGATGAGCTGGTCGGGGACACTCGCGCGGTCGATGGACACGTAGGAGAACTTCGGCGCGCCGTCGGTCGGGCAGGAGTCGTCACCAGGATTGTCGGCTCCGGCGTTGTTGACCCAGGTGGCCACCTGCGGCATGACGTACCGGTAACCGTAGCCGTAGAACACGTTGTCCTGCCGGCCAACCATGAACCTGTCGGTGACGTTGCTGGTCAGGCCGTCCTGGGTCGGGTCGTCGGTGGACGGATCGCCGTCCGGGTCCAGGTCGAAGATGTAACGCATGTCGAAGACGCGCAGTCCCCGGGTGGTGTCCGCCACGTACAGGTAGTTGCCGTACCACAGGATCCCGCCCGCGTGGATACCGCTCTGTGCCGGCGGCGGGTTGTCCCTGGCGTGCAGCGCGTCGAAGGACAGGTGTCCGAAACTGTTGATGTAGGGCCACGCGAGCAGGACGTGGCGGTACCTGTGGGTCGCCGGATCGAGGAACGTGACCCGCGCGCCCTTCTCGTTGCAGGCGTCGTCGGTGTTGCTGGTCACGCAGCGAACCCCGTCCACGGTCCCGGGGTTGTAGTTGTCGTAGGAGGAGATCATCAACGCCTGGTGGGTGCCCCACAACTCGTCGTCCTGCGCGTCGGACACGCTGGTGACACCCTGCGGGACCCATTCCTGGCTGTTGGTGTCGGCCGGGTCGAAGCAGTACCGGTTGGCCGGCGCGGGCATCGAACCGAACGGGTCCGTGGTGCAGGCGGAGCCGAAGGTCGCGGTGCGGTTCGCGTTGTCGAGCAGGTTCTGCACGCCACTCTTGTGGAGCTCGGCGTCGAGTTGGTCGACCATCGGCTGCAACGAGCCGCCCGAGGCCACCAACTCGAAGTCGCCCAGGTTCACGTCGTCGGCCGCCGCGGCCGCACCGGGCCGCCCGACGACCGCGGTCGTCAACGCCAGCGCGATCGCCGCCATCACCACTGGAAGGCGCGCGGTCATCCGTCCTGACCGTGCTCGGGGGATATCCATCGCGATATCTTCACCTCCGAAAGGAGTAACGAGGGCCCTGCCATACTCAGCATGCACCCTGCGCCAGGCCGCACAACATGCTTGGTTCGCCGCGATGTCACCCGCGTCTCACCGCGGACAGCGCTCCGTCCGCGGTCTGGCGAACGCGCCTGCCCCAGCGAGATGGCGGCGGGGGATCGGGCTGTTGGTCCGGACCTGTCCCGGTACTGCGCCTGGCCGTCGACACGATCGGCGCGGAACTTTCAGTGCGGTGACCACCAACATTGGTGGTCACCGGACTAGATGATTGATTCCAGGCCTTCGCCGGGGCAAAGCCCCGGCTCCGATGTCCCGCCGGAGGGGGGATGGTGCTGTGTTGCCTTCTGTGGGGGGAGCTTCGCTCCACCCCACACCCCCCTCAAACCCCCTGGCCCGCGGGGACGATCAGCGGACATCTTGGAATCAACCATCTGGACGACGCGTGGCACAGGAGGCGACCGACGATGCCGCCCGAACCAACACCCCAGCCGACACCCGAGGGTGGCCATGCCGGACCGTCGCAGGGCGGACCGACCCGGCGGACGGTACTCACGGCGTTGAGCCTGCCGGTGCTGACACCCGTGCTGGCGACTGCGAGCTGTGGCCGTTCGCGCCTGGGCACAGTGCGGGTGGCGGTGCAGTGGAGCGGCTGGGAGTTGGCCGCGTTCCAGCAGGTGCTCGCGCAGTTCACCAACGTGTCCAACTACGACGTGCAGGTGCTGTCGATCGGCAGCAACATCGACGCACTGCTCGGCGCGCAGGTGGCGCGCGCGTCGGTACCCGACGTGGCCATGCTCTCCCAGCCCGGTCAGGTGCAGGGTCACCGGCACCGACTGGAGCCGATCGATCCGACCTGGGCGGCGTCGTTCCCCCGTGCCTGGCGGGACCTTGTCACGATCGACGGGGCGGAGCTGGGGATCTGGTTCAAGACCGCGCACAAGTCGATGGTCTGGTACCGACCGGAGATGTTCGAGCGGGTCGGCATCCGCCCACCGACGGACTATCAGGATTGGCTGACGGCCAACCGTGCGCTGTTGGACGGAGGTCTGCCGCCGCTCGCGGTCGGCGCCGCGGACGGCTGGGTGCTCAGCGACTGGTTCTCCAACGTGCTGCTCGGTCTGGACCCACCCACCTACCGCAGGCTCGGCCGTAACGGCCCGGACGCGGTCGACGGCTGGCGTTCGGACCCGGTCGCCGAGGCGCTCACCCTGCTCGGCCAGATGTGGGTCAGGCCGGGCACCTTCCCGGGCGGAGTGCGGCGCGCCCTACTCACCCAGTTCGACGAGTCGGTGGTGGACGTGTTCACCAGGGGGCAGGCCGCGACGGTCGCCGAGGGGGACTTCGTCTATCCGGTGATCGCCCGGTACGCCGGGTCGGGCGTGTCGACGTCCTGGTTCCCGTTCCCGCCGCCGCAGGGCCGTCGGCGGCCGGTGTTGGTCGGTGGTGACGTCGCGGTACTGCTGCGACCCGCCCGGCCGGGCGGGCGGGAACTGGTGTCCTACCTGGCCAGTGCCGAGGCCGCGAACATCTGGGTGCGGCAGGGTGGCTTCGTGTCGGTACGCGGTGACGGCGTACCCGCGCAGGAGTATCCGCCGGTGTACAACGAGCCGGTGCCCACCGGCCGGCCGGTGCCCGATGACGTCCGCGAGGGCACCAACGGTGTCATTGACTTCAGCCTGTCCGACCAGATCACCGGACCGCTCGGTGGGGGCGACGGGCGCGGTCTGTGGCGAATCCTGCAGGACTTCCTCACCCAGGTCGGTGCCGGCGGCAGCGGAGGCATCGATGGCGCGGTCCGGCGCACCGTGGACGCGATCGTGGCGCAGATCGGGCAGGCCCGATGAACGATCCGAACGACAGGACCGACCAGACCCACCCTGCCGACCTGTCCAACCTGCTGCTCGAGGTGGCACCACGGGAGGACACCCGGTCCCCGATCGCGGGGCGGCCCGCCCGCCCGTGGGGATCGGTGTGGAAACTTCTGCCGGCGGCCGTACTGGTCGGTGTGATGTTGGTGGTGCCGCTGGTGGCGACCGTGGTCACCAGCGTGCACGTGTCCGGTTCCAGGTTTCTCGGGCTCGGCTGGGATCACTACACCGCCCTGTGGCACGACCGGCAGATCCGACACGCGATCTTCAACAGCCTGGGTTGGCTGGCTATCGCGCCGCTGATCTGTGTGGTCGGCTTCGTGCTGGCCAGGCTGGGCCGTGGCCCCCGCAGGTCCCGGGCCTTTCTGATCGGCGTCATCGCGGCACCGATGGCGGTTTCCGCACTGGTCGCCGGGCTGACCTTCCGGCTGATGTTCGCCCCACAGCCCGACCAGGGAATCATGACCGCGCTCACCTCGGCGGCCAGCGCCGCGTTCGGCGACCGTTCCCCGCTGCCGGGTGCACGTCCGGACCCGGGCGGCACGCGACTGGTCGACCCGCCCGGAGCGAGCGGGGACGGGGAGGGGTCGACCTTCACCATCGACCAGGCCAGCGGAGACCTCGTCACAGGGATAATCACCCCCGGCCAGGCCGTGGACCTCGCCCTGACCGGGGTGCCGACCCCGTCGGCGCCGCCGCTGGGCCCGGCGGACCTCCCGGTCAGCGTGCCCGGTGAGGTGACCGGAGTGGTGACGGTACGGGACAGACCGGTGGTCGGAGTTCCGGTGTCCATACAGCGGTTCGACTTCACCGAGACCACCCACACCGACTCGCACGGCCTCTTTCACTTCGACGTGTCCGACCAACCGGTGGCCGCCGAGGCCAGGTACGTGCTGCGCATACCGGCATCAGCGGTGGCCCCGCGGTCAGACGGGGTGGCCTTTCTGGGTCCACCGTGGATCACCTGGGTGCTCGGTTCGGCGTTCGCCTGGTCCTGGATGGGATTCGCGGTGGTGATGTTCCGCACCGGTCTGGCCGCGGTGCCCCGGGACCTGGTACGGATGGCCCGGTCCTTCGG
>DATCXL010000390.1:0-3400 GCA_036565825.1 Mycobacteriales bacterium | reverse complement strand
GGGTGTGCGCGTGGCTGGTCACGAGCCGCTCGGTGCGGCCCTCGACCAGCACCCGGACCTGCTGCCCGGACCGGTCCATGCCGGCCGACCCCAGCACCGTCACCCCGCCGCCCCGAGCCGCGGTGTGCACACCGGGCCCGTCGGACACCCGTTCCACGCCGTCCGGCCCGACCCGGAACACGTGCAGGCAGGTCGGGTCGGAGTCCCACCCGGACACCAGCACGTCGTGCTCGCCCACGTCGAGCACCTCGCGGACCTGCACCGGGGCGTCGGTGAGTTTCCGGTCACCGACCACCAACCGGTAGGCGCCGTCCCGGGCGACCACCCGCACGAGGCGACCGTCGGAGGTGAACGCGGGTGTGCCCGGCACCAGGTGCACCCAGTGCGGGTCGGTGTCCTGCGCGACCAGCCTGGTCGCGCCGACCAGCGGGTCCACGGCCAGGATCCGCACGGTGCGCTGGTCGCGGGACTGCACGGCCAGCAGCGGAGGGCCGCCGGCCGACCAGTGCGCGGCGGCCAGGTACTCGAAGTCCTCGGTGTCCACCTCGACCCTGGAACCGTCCATGCCGACCACGAACGCGGTCACCGCGGCGTTGACGGTGCCGGCAGAGGGGTAGCGCAACACGCCCGGTTCGGCGGCCGGGTCGGCCGGGTCGGCCAGGAACCAGCGCTGTACCGGGGAGTTGTCCACCCGGGTGACCAGCAGGTGTTGGCCGTCCGGTGACCACCAGAAGCCACGGGTGCGACCCATCTCCTCGGCGGCGACGAACTCGGCCAGTCCCCAGGTCACCTCGGCGGCATCATCGCCGTCCGGTTCGGCCAGGATCCGATCCCTCGCATCCTGGCCACCGGTGTCCTGGGCCGCGCCGCCCAGGCCGCGGTTGTCATCGGTGGGGATGTCGACGACCCGTAGCGCGCCGCCGGCCACGTAGGCCACCCGCCGGCCGGTCGGGTCGGGCCGGGGGTCCACCACCGGACCGCGCACCGGCAGTTCCCGGGTCACCCCGCCGACCAGGTTGGTGACGAACAACCGACCGGACAGCGCGAACGCGACCACCCGTACCGCACGGTCGGTGGCATACCCGACCACGCCCGCGCCCTGTTCGCGGCGGCGTTCCCGCAGGGCCCGTTCGGCGGCGGGCAGTTCCTCGCCGCCGGACAGCAGTAGATCCGGGTCGGCCAGAAGCCGTTCGGCGCCGGTGGTCGGGTCAATCTCGTACAGGCAGCCGGTCCGGTCATCGCCGGACCGGGATCGCAGGAACACGACCCGCGACCCGTCCGGTGCCACCGTGAAAGCCCGGGGCGTGCCAAGGGTGAACCGCTGCGTGCGGGCGTACTGCCGGGGAAAGTTCGTCGCTGAACCCATGTCGCCGATTCTGCCCGCACCACCCCTGACCGCGGCACTCCCGCCCCACCCACCTGCCCGCCCGCGTCCGCTGTTCATGTTCTCGCGCGAAAACCCCCTGACCAGAAACCGCGCGGGCTGGGGCTGGCGTCTGTTGGATGGGTGGGTCAGTCGACGTCGAAGACGCGCATCTGTAGAGCCAGCAGCGAGTAGTAGCCGACCAGGGTGGTCAGTTCGAACAGCTTCGCCTCACCCAACGCGTCCACTGCGCGGGCGTAGGCCGCCTCGTCCAGGTCGGCCCGTTCGACCAGGTCACGGGTGGCCGCCAGCACCGCGGCCTCCTCGGGGTCGGCCAACTCCAGTGGCGCGCCGGACCGCACCGCGGCCAGTTCGGCATCGGTGAGCCCGGCGCGCGCGCCGATCCGTTCGTGCGCGCGCTGCTCGAACCCGCACTCCCGGTGCGCGGCCACCACCAGGATGGCCAGTTCCCGGCAACGGTCGGACAGCGCACCCCGGTACCGGATCGCCCCACCCAGCCGTTGCAGCGCGTCCCCGAGGGTCGGCGCCAGCAGCATCGCGTTGAACGGACCGGCCAGCCGGCCCTGTTCATCGGTGAGCGAGAAGAGCTGCGGCCCGGTCGCCCGTGGACCGCCGGCGATCGCCTCGTGCAACCGGCGCTGCGGCTCGTCCAACTCGTCTGGCGTGAAGCGATGGATCCTGGTCATCCGGCCACCCTGCCACGGTCCGAGCGGGCACCATGCGGGTTCGCCCTGACATCCTGGTCGGGTGTCCAAGCCGATCGACGACCTGCACCGCCGGTACCACACCCACGACTGGGTTCCGGTCACCACCGGCAGGTCCGGTGCGGGGGTCTGGCGGCTTGACGGTAGGCCGGCGTACCACGTCAAGTGTTGGGCCACGCCCGCTGGCGCCGCCGAACTGGCCGCGGAGGCCGACCGGATGGTCTGGCTTGCCGCGCGGGGTTTTCCGGTTCCAGAGGTCGTCGAGGCGGCCGGGTCCGACGGTGTGGTCTGGCTGGTCAGCACGACAGTGCCGGGCCGCACCGCAGCCGAACCGTGGCCCGCCCGGCAGCGAGACGGGGTGGTCGACGCGCTGGCCGAGCTGGCCCGGGCACTGCACGCGGTGCCGACCGCGATATGCCCGTTTGACCGTGGTCTCGTGGTGACGGTGCCGGCGGCCCGACAGGCGGCCCGGGACGGACTCGTGGAACTCGCCAACCTGGACCCGAAACGTCGCAACTGGACGGTCGAGCGGTTGGTGGCCCGACTGGAGGCCACCCGGCCGGACACCGAGGATCTGGTTGTCTGTCACGGCGACTTCTGTCTGCCCAACGTGCTGCTCGACCCGGAAACCCTCACCGTCACCGGCATGGTCGACACCGGCCGGCTGGGTGTGGCCGACCGGCACGCCGACCTGGCGTTGGTCACCCGCAGCCTCACCTCCCAGAGGTTCAATCCGCAGTACGGCACGACCCACGCCGACCGGTTCCCGGCCCGCTACGGCGGTGTTGATCCGGCGCGCATCACGTTCTACCGGCTACTCGACGAGTTCTTCTGACCGCTCGGTGGTCGGTCCGACCAGGGACCGGTGCTGGTGGAGGCCACAGATCCTGGCCCTTGCGCGGTCTGCCGCGCGGGGGACCGGTGCCGTAGGGTCGGGGGATCTGCCGGGAGCTGTGGGGGGCCGGTCAGTTGTATGTGTCAACGCGGAATCATCCCGACCTGCCCGCGGACGGCGAACCCGTCGGTGGGCTGCCGGGGTCGAACACCGGACCGGTTCGGCCGGCGCGGGGTGGGCGGGTCGCCGGTGCGGTCGTCGCGGCCGGGTTCGTCAGTTTCTTCACCGACATCTCCTCGGAGATGGTCACCGCGGTACTGCCGCTGTTCCTGATCTTCCAGATCGGCCTCACCCCGTTGCAGTACGGGTTTGTCGACGGGCTGTACCAGGGCGTGAGCGTCGCGGTGCGGCTGGTCGGCGGTTACGTCAGCGACCGGTGGCGGCGGCCGAAGTGGGTGTGCGCGGTCGGATACGGGT
>DATCXL010000343.1:0-8484 GCA_036565825.1 Mycobacteriales bacterium | reverse complement strand
CCGCCCGTGCAGCCACGTCAACATGGTCATGTTCAGGTCGAGCGCGACGATCCGGTCGTCGCCCAGCGTGTCAGACAGGACGGCCGTCCACCGGCCCGCGCCGGCCGCAAGGTCGAGCACCGGGCCGTCGACAGGGTGCACGTGTCGGGCCAGATAACCATCCTCATCGGACGGTGTGACCAGGCCGCCCCAGTTCGAACCCATCAGGCGTAGGAACGCCGGCCGCAGGACCGTCTCGTAGTACTGCCCGATGCTGTGCATCGTCGCGGCGTTCTGGAGCACGTCGTCGGGGTCGTCCGCCGCCCTGGTACTGATGCTGGCGGTGAGATCGAGGACACCGTGCGTGGTCGGATACCTTGCCGAGCAGCTCGGGCACCGGACGGCGCCCGACCGGAAGTCCAGTCCGCCGTGGCAGGACGGGCAGCGGAACACCGGCGCGTGCCGGCGGAAAACGTCGATATTCATGTCCTGGCCGAGCCGGCCCCGCGGCTTCGTGGTCCGGTGCCGCCCCGAGTCGGTGACCACGGTGGGGATTCCGTTCCGTAGCGCCCAGTAGGCCTTGGCGCCGGAGTAGCCCAGCGTCATCCGGGTGTCGCTTTCCCATGCGGCGGCGATCTGTTCGGGGCTCAGCGTACGGATCCACCGCCGGTCGAACTCGCGTTCCTCCTCGGTCATCGCCCACTCCGACGGCGATGGCCACACCCGACCCAGGACCACGTCGTCCAGGTTCAACCGTCGCAGGTTGCGCTCCAACCGGCTTCGGTCGTCGGGGTCGAGCGCACGTCTGTCGGCTGCGGCGAGGATAAGGTCCCCGTCGTCGGGGAAGTGCGCGACCAGGTAGAGCAGCGCCGATGCCAACGGTTCTCCGGTCGTGGGGCGGCCCAGCAGGTCCAGGTACCGGTCGAGTCCGCTGTGTACCGCGGTGGTCACCTCACCGTCGGTGGCCGGGTAACCAGCCTCGACGAGCAGGCCGAGCAGGACTGCCAGGTATCCCTGCCGGTCTGAGCTCACCAGGTCCAGGTGTGCGACGAGTACGGGCGCCGCCGGGCGGGCCAGCCCGGTCAGCGTGCCGCTGTCCCACAGCGAGTCGACCAGTCGCAGGTATTCGGTGTGGACCTGGTCCGGTGCGGCGTTCACGAACGAACCCACCAGGTCGGCCACTGTCGAATGCGCGGCGGAGGCGCACATGCGTACGTCCTTTCCGGATGCGGGGGAGGGTCAGGCCCCGGTCGGGGTGACTGGCCGGAGTGGACCCGGTGTCGGCTCGGACTCGCGAACCTGAATGCCACTCGGGTGGGGGTGCGCCGCGCGGTCACGCGGCCGGCGTCACCGGACGCGACTGCCGCCGGTAGGTCAGCTCCAACCACCACTGCGCGATGAGGAGGTTGACCACCCAGCCCAGCCAGTTCGCCACATCCAGGAGCGTGAGCAGACCAAGGTGGAATCCGGGGATATGCAGCAACGCGATCGAGATCACCCGCCCCCACGAGGTACCCAGCGCCAGCGCGAAGCTGTAGGTCATCCAGCGGCGGTGCTCGGCGTACCGGTGCAGGAGAGCCATCCGGAAGCCGGTCAGGGTGGTGGCTATCCACAGGACCGCCATCGTGGCCAGGCCGACCTTGCCGGCCGGCGCGGCCGAGAACGGCAGAAGCACCAGCGCCAACAGCGCGGAGGGCAGTGCCCCGGCGAAGACGTACACCATGCCGGTCGCCCGGTGCAGTGCCGGACGGCTGCGGCGGATCCACGGCATGAGTTGGAGGAAGACGGTCACCATCGCCACGTTGCCAGTGACGACGTGCGCCACGATCACGCCGAAGTGCTGCGGGAAGCCCGGGTCCAACGGGACCCGGGAGCGGCTCGGATCCAGACTCAGATAACGCGGGAGGGCATAGAGCAGGTTGAACACCACGATCACGATGAGCGCAACCACCCAGGGGCTGCGCCACCATTCCCACCGTGGCATAGGTGTGCGGGTCGCGGTGCGTCGACCCCGATCCGGTGCGCCGGTCCAGGTCACCGGGGCGCCAGTCCGTTCCGAGTTCTGCGTCACAGCCGGTCCCTTGCCTTTCTCCCTGTCGGTGGAGTCCGGGTTCTGCCTGGCCGTCCCGTGTTCTGCCGTGTTCTGCCGTGTCAGGCCGACCATGCGGGGATAACAGGCGGGGCTTGTCGTGCCCCGGGGCAGGGGAGTGGGGGCGGCGAGTCCCGTCGTCGGGCGTCGCGGGGACCGCCGCGGGACGGTTCGCTGGCGGTCCGAGCGGTGTGAGGGGGTCAGGTCGGTGCTGCCGAGCAAGCAGAACCGGTGGTCCACACCTGTCGGTGTGGGAGCCGCGCCGGTCCGCTGTCCCGTCGTTCCCCGCGGGCGACGGTGCCTGCCGAGTGGCGCGGAGTGAGTCCATGCGATCAGCGTTACACCCGCCGTTTCGCCACGCTTCTTCCTGTCTGCGGTATTTGTTGGTGGCCCGATCACAGCACCATGCCGCCTGCGGTGGGACCCGGAAGCCCGGGGCCGCGCCCCGGGCGAGGGCCTGGACTCACCCGGCTAGTCGTCCTGGTACGTGACCACTGCGCGGAAGCGCACGTCACCCTTCTCGACCCGGTCGACCGCCTCGGCGACCCGTTCCTTCGGGAAAACCTCGGTCACCGGAGTGACGGCGCCATCCGCGACCAGGTCGAGCGCCTCGGCGAGATAGTTCAGCCCGTTGTGGGTGGCGCCGATGACCTGCTGTCGCTGTGCCCAGACCGGGCTTGTCGGTCCGATGGTGAACGACCCGGTCGGGTCGATGGTGGCCAACACCATCCGACCGTGCACGCGCAGGCCGATCAGTGCGTCGGTGGCCGCCGGGTAGGACGTACCGGTCACCAGGACGACGTCGGCACCGCCCGCGGCGCGCAACTGCTCGCCGTTGGCCACCACGATGTCCGCACCCAACGCCCGGGCGAGGTCATGCTTGTCCGGTGAACGGGTGATGGCGATCGTCTCGAACCCGCATGCCCGGGAGAACTGGAGGGCCAGGTGCCCCAGACCGCCGATCCCGAGCACGGCGACCCGTTCGTGTGGTCTGGGATCGGCGGCGCGCAGGGCGCTCCAGGATGTGTAGCCGGCGCACAGTACGGGAGCGGCGACCTCGTAGGGGATCCGCTCGGGGAGCAGCACGGTGCTGCCGGCCGCCGCCACGACGTACTCGGCGTGTCCGCCCTGTGCGGTGATACCGGTCATCACCGGCGCGGCGCAGTTCATTCCCGACTGCCCGGTGATCGGCAGGTTCAGCCTGCAGTAGTCACACGTTCCGCAGGTGGACTGCACCCAGGTGGTGCCGACCCGGTCACCGACCCTGCGGGATGTCACGCCCTCGCCCACCTCGACGACCTCGCCGGCCGCCTCGTGGCCGGTCACCACCGGGTCCATCGCGGGAAAGTCGAACACTCCCCTGGTGAGCCAGACGTCGTTGTGGCAGACCCCGCAGGCATACACCCTGACCAGCACCTGGCCCGGACCGGGGCGGGGGGTGGGGATCTCGCGTAACTGCCAGCTGGCCCCGACCCCGGGTACGATCGCTGCCCTCATCGACCAACCACCGTCAGGCGTACCGGCAGGGTGCGGGTGCCGTTCATGATGAACGTGACCTGCGGCTCGATCCGTTCCGGTGGGACGGCCAGGGCCAGGTCGGGGAATCGCTCGAACAACGCCGGGAGCGCGATCTCGGCCTCCAACCGGGCCAGCGGCATGCCGATGCACCGGTAGATACCGTGGCCGAACGACAGGTGCCGCTCCTTGTTCGGCCGGGTGAGGTCGAAATCGTCGGCGGTGTCGCCGTGCACGGCCGGATCACGTCCCACCCCGGCGAACCCCATCAGAACCGGTTCACCCCTGGGGATCGTCACGCCGCCGATCTCGACGTCCTCGGTGGTGAAACGGAACGGCAGGTGCGCGACGGGGGCCTCCGCGCGCAGTGTCTCCTCGATCACGTCGCGCCACGACACGTGGCCAGTTCTGACCAGGTCGCGCTGTTCGGGATGGGTGAGTAGCGCCCGCACGGCGTTGGTGATGAGGTTCATCACCGGTTCGGTGCCGGTGGCCAGCAGCAGGTGCAACGTGCCCACCATCTCCGAGTCGTTGAGACGCGAGCCGTCCTCCTCCTGCGCGGCGATCAGGTCGGTGGTCAGGTCGTCACCGGGCGTCTGCCGCTTGGACTCGACGAACTCGTGCATCTCCCGGTGCCACTGTGCGACGTTGGCCGCGGACTCCTCGGGGCTGATGGTCGTGTCAACGTTCACCTCGCCGCCGCGCAGCATTTCGGCGCGCGACCGCGCCGGCACTCCGAACAGGTCGCAGATCACCTGGGCGGGCAACGGGTGGGCGTATCGCGCCTTGAGGTCGACCACCTCGCCCGGAGCACCGCCCGCCAGGTCGTCCAGTAGGTCGGCGGTGATCTTCTCGATGCTCGACCGCATGGCCTCCACCCTGCGCGGCGTGAAGGCGTTCGAGGTGAGCCGGCGCAGCCGGCTGTGGTCGTTGCCGTAGGTGGTGGTCAGGTTCTCCATCAGGACCCAGCCGATCAGCGGGAAGTCCTCCCCGATCTCGCCGTCGACGTAGGCGGTCCAGTGCCTGCGTGGGTCCTTGGAGAACCGGTGGTCGGCCAGCGCATGCCTGGCCTGCTCGTAGCCAACTATCGACCAACCCCGTACCCCTCCGGGGAGTTCCACCTCGGCCACCGGTCCCCGTGCGCGGATTCGGGCCGCCTCGGCATGAATGTCCTTGCCCGTGCGGTCGATGACGATGGGGCAGCGGCTTTCCATAGCAGCCTCCAAGACTCGATGGAGATGGCTTCCTCGCGTTCGTCCCGCGGATATCGAACCGGCGGCGGACGTGGGTCCCTACCGGCGCGCCGGCTCGGTCCTGGAAGTAACTCGTCAGATGTAGGGCGTGTTGGGCCCCAGCCCGCACAGGAGCCGGCCGTACAGTTCGAGGTTGGTGTTCGGATGCATGATGGCGTGCAGGTTGATGGTCTGGATGTCCCGCTCGATTCGTTGGATCGGGACGGTGTGGTAGATCGATGACCCACCGCTCGCCGTGTTGAGGATGTCCACGGCCTCCTTCGCGCGTAGGCACACCGCGCCCATGTCGAGGCGGACACGGGCGCGCTCCTCCAGCGTCCACGGCTCGCCGGTGGGTCCCTTGGTGTCGACCAGGTGCGCGGCGCGGTGGGCGTGGAACTCCGCCTCGTCGATCCGCATCGTCGCCTCGGCGGTCTGCAGGTGGGTCAGCGGCGCCTCGCGCTGGTCGGTGTAGTCGGTGTAGGTGATCTTCCGGCCGGGCAGGCGTTCGAAGAACGCGTCCTTGGCGGCCCTGGCCAGGCCGAGCGCCGCCGCGCTGACGGTCGCGCAGGCGGTCGGCATGAACGGGGCGCGGTAGATCGGGGAGTTGGCGTTGCGCCTCGACCGGTGTTGCCCCTGGAGTACCGGCCCCATCGGCAGCACCCGTCGCTCGGGGACGAAAACGTCCTTGGCGACGGTGGTGACGCTCCCCGAACCCCGTAGGCCGGCGGTGTACCAGTCGTCGACCACGTCGAGGTCCGACAGCGGGATGGCGGTCATGATCGGCTCGTGCCCGCCGTCGGGGGTCGCCAGTACCGCGGCGTTGGTGTTCCACTCGCTCTGCTGGCAGCCGGTGTTGAATGGCCACCTGCCGTTGAGGATCACGCCACCGTCGGTGGGGACCGCGATGGCGCTCGGACTCAGGATGCCGCTCACCCGCACGTCCGGGCCGGTGAAGATCTCGTCCTGCACCTCGTCGGGGAACAGACCCACCATCCAGGAACTGATCGCCCACACCGCGACGGTCCACGAGGCCGAGCCGTCCCCGCGCCCGATCTCGGCGATGACGTCGACCACGGTACGCATGTCCGACTCATAGCCGCCGTAGCGGGTTGGGACCCGCATCCTCAGGATGCCGGCGTCGGTCAACGCATCGATTGTCTCGTCGTGCAGGCGCCGGTTGTCCTCCGCCCAGATCGCGTTCTTCTGCAGGAGGGGGACCAACTCCGACGTGCGACGAACGAGTTCTGCCCTCGGCGGTGCGTCGGTGATTTCCATGAGTCGCTCCTCGGGAGACAGGGGCAGAGACCTGGTCACGCCGGTCATCGGCGGTCGTGACGCCGTGGCTGGCTCGGCTTCGAACACGCGGCGGCCCGTACGGCCCTTCGCGTGGCGTTAGGGGCGCCTTCCGCCCGTCCGCACACCTGACCCTGGCATCCCACCGACTCGCGGTGCTTCTCCCGAGTTGCGCTGTTGCCCCGACGCGCGGGCGGCGTCGCCGGTCACCTCGGTCGGCCGTCAGGGCGGGGAGAACCTCCGCAATCGGGGAGATGCGGCGCTGGGCACCGGGTGTGACGCTGACCGCATGGCCGAATGTGAGGGATGGACCAGGCCGGTCTGCGCGGCCCGAACCCCGACAGGCCCGGCCGCCGCACGGCGGCGGGGGACGCCGACCCACCGCCGGTGCGCGCCGGGCACGACGACGGTCCACTCGCGACACCATGCGAGCGCCACGGTTCCGGCGCACCCACACCGCTCGTTTGTCATGAATACCCGTCCCGCCCGGCGGTCCGTCTGACCAACTCGGTCACCGTCGGCGTCGATACGCCGTTGAACACGTGGTGATCGGCGGACACCTGCTGTGCGCGACGCCGTCGACCTGCTTGTGGCGGTGACTACGGGAATGAACGGATAGGAGTGCGCGTGATGGGTTTCCCTTCCATCCATGCCTGTTTCGCCGTGCAGGTTAGGCGGACGCCTGACGCCGTGGCGGTGTCGGCGGGGCACGTCTGGTTGACGTACCGGGAGTTGGACGAGCGGGCGAACCGGCTCGCACACCGACTGGCCAGCCTGGGAGTCCGCGCGGAGTCACCGGTCGCGGTGTTGATGGAGCGTTCCGTCGACGTGGTGGTGGCGATACTTGCGATCGTCAAGGCCGGTGGCTTCTACCTGCCGCTGCACAGCGCCTATCCGTTGGAGCGCAAGCAGTGGATCATGGATCAGGCCGGGGGGCCCGTGTTGCTGGCCGACGAGGTGATGCGCGGGCGTGGCCTGCCGCGGGCCGGTCAGGTCGTCATGGTCGACGGCGGAGAAGATCTGTCGGCGTACCCGGCTTCTGACCCGCGGGTCGAAACCCATCCGGACCAACTGGTCTACGTGATGTACACGTCGGGTTCGACCGGCCACCCGAAGGGAGTCGCGATCACCCATCGGGACGCCCTGGGCCTGGCGTTGGACGGGTGCTGGGACAGTGGGCGGCACGCACGGATCCTGATGGTGGCCCCGTACGCGTTCAACGTCTCGACGTACGAGCTGTGGGTACCGCTGCTGCACGGCGGCCGGATCGTCGTGGCGCCGCCCGGTGAGCTCGACGTCGGCACCCTACGACGCCTGATCGCCGAGGAGGGGATCACCGGCATACACCTGACCGCCGGGCTGTTCCGCGTGTTGGCCGAGGAGATGCCCGAGGCCCTCGCCGGCGTACGCGAGGTGTTGACCGGTGGCGACGTTATCGCGCCGGCGGCGGTGCGGCAGGGGTTGCGCTCGTGCCCGGACACGGTTGTGCGGGCGATGTACGGGGCGACCGAGGCGACGCTCTTCAGCACCCACGGACCGATGGCCGCTCCCCACGAGGCGAGCAACACCGTTCCGGTCGGTGGCCCGATGGACAACGTGCGGCTGCACGTTCTCGACGAGCGTCTCGATCCGGTTCCGGCCGGTGTGGTGGGTGAGTTGTACATCGCCGGCAGGGGCCTGGCCCGGGGCTACTACGGCCGCCCGGATCTCACCGCCGAGCGGTTCGTCGCGTGCCCGTTCGGCACCCCAGGCGAGCGGATGTACCGCACCGGTGATCTTGTGCGCCTCACACCGGAGGGCATCGTCCACTTTGTCGGGCGGGCGAGCGACCAGGTGAAGGTCCGCGGTTACCGGGTCGAGGTGGGGGAGGTGGAAGCGGTCCTGGCGCGATATCCGGGACTCGCCCACGTCGCGGTGGTGGCCCGCCAGGCAGGGTCGGGCGACACGCTGCTCGCGGCATATGTCGTGCCCGAATCCGGCGGCGTCGACGGCGCGGCGCTGCGGGCCCATACGAAGGCCCACCTGCCGGACTACATGGTGCCGGCGGCGTTCGTCGTGGTCGACACCCTGCCGTTGACGCCGAACGGGAAACTGGACCGCCGGGCGCTGCCGATGCCCGACTTCACGGCCGTGTCGGTACACAGGGCTCCGAGCAACGCCCGCCAGGAGGTTCTGTGCTCCCTGTTCGCCGAGGTACTCGGAGTGCCGCAGGTGGGTGTGGACGACAGCTTCTTCCAGCTTGGTGGGCAGTCGCTGTCGGCGATGCGGCTGGTCAGCCGGATCCGGTCGGCGCTGGAGGTGGACGTGTCGATCAGTGAACTGTTCGACGCCCCGACCGTCGCCGGGCTGGACGGACGGCTCGCCGGCGGCCGG
>DATCXL010000342.1:0-3987 GCA_036565825.1 Mycobacteriales bacterium | reverse complement strand
GGCCGTCTTCCACGACCAGGCCGCTACGAGGGTTAGTCCTCCACCTGGCCGTCCGGCATCACGGTTGTGGGCGGTGGGGTGATCAACGCCAGGTATGCGTGCTCGGTCGTCGCCGACGCCGAACAGGTCGCATCAAGGAGCGCGTAGGCCAGTTCCTCGCCGCCGTGTTCCTCGGCCAGCCACCACGCCGCCGCATCCACCACCGCCAGGCGTTGCAGCGTGGACAGCCGCTGTTCCTTCGTCGCCAGCACCGCCACCGCCGCCAGGCGCTGCCCGCTCACCACCTTCCGCGGACCCCGCACCGCGTCCTGGCCGGACTCCCCGAGGGCGTCAGCCGCGGCGTTCAGGGTCCGCGACAGTTCCACCTCGTACACGCTGGCCCGTCGATCCCGGTCGAACAGCTTCGCCGTGGCCGACCACTCGTCCAGCACGTGCGCCAACGACCGAGCGCGCCACGGCGCCAGGCGCAGCACCACCGACGGCGACGGCGTGCCGTCCACCAGGAGCGTCCCGCCGTCCAGTTCGACGGTCTCGCCGTTGTCCAACGCGACCCGCACCGAATCCCGGTCCGGGGCCGTAGCCTCTGCCATGGGTCTCCGCCCTCCAGTCAGGGTCGAGATCAAGGCCGGGGACGGTGCTACCCACACCGCCCCCGGCCGCCTCACCAACTCGTCAACACCCCCATCCCAACGACCGCGACAACCGGGCGGAAGGTCCCCCAACTAGTCCCGTTGCCCAGCACACAACCCGCCCAGGCACTGATCCAGTCCGGACGGGCGCCGAACCGCTCACCTTCCGCACGCTGTTCCCGGCGCCCGACTGCCGCGCCACCGCTGCGCGCTGGCTTGCCCTCGAATCGAGCCGGCTCACCTGCCGCACCGGGCACCTGACCGGCCCGGGAGTACAGCACGGAAGTACAGCAGCCGTACCGACGACGGCCGACCCTCAACGACTCAGCCCCCGCACAAACCGCACGCCATTGACCCCTACCAACCGCTATGCGGCTAGTTCGCATCGAGGGGGTCAGGGGTTCAAATCCCCTCAGCTCCACTAGACCTTGTTAGAACCTCGTACCTTGGTTTTGTCAAGGTTTGGAGATGTTCGTAAGGAGCCGCTCGCATGAGCGGCTCCTTCTTCTTGTGGCCCGTGTTGTTCGCTGTGGCGATGGCGTAAAGGCTGGCGAAGGGTGGTCTGGTTGGGCTCGCGGCGTTGGTCGTCGTTGGCGTGCCGGTCGCGTTCCCGCAGGTTCTCGAACAGCCGTAGGCGGTCGTCGAGGTAGCCGGTGCCGGTGGTCAGGTCGTCGGTGATCGTGTCGCGTTCCGCCCGCAGGCGGGAGCGGTGGACGTCGATCTGGTGGAGCTCGGCGAGGGTCCTCGCTCGTGCCCGCTCGGGTCCGTCGTCGGCGAGGGCGGCGGCGAGTGAGATCAGATTGCTCTCCTGGGCGTCGAGCTTCGCCAGTTCGGTGTTGAGCTTCCTGGTGAGCCGCCGGCTGTGCGGGACTGTAAGACGTTCGGTGTAACTCCCGATCACGGAAGTGGCATCGATGATGAGATGAAGTCCCGTGTGGACAGCACCGAGGAGCGTGGTGGCGTGACGGGCTCGGCTGGCCCGGATGGGTTGGTCGACCAGTTGGTCGACCGGGCGAGGGCCGGTGGGCTGCGGTTGACCGGCGAGGGCGGGGTGTTGCAGCAGCTGACCAAACGCCTGCTCAAGTTGGGTGTGGCGGTCCAGCCGACCGACGTGCGGACGTTCGAGAGGGCGGCGGCCGAGTACCTGGCCACGTTGGTGGACGCGCAGAAGCGCACGGCGGCGGAGCACCGGCGTGACCTGAACACGCATGTGCGCCCGGCTGTGGTGGATTACAGGACAGGCGGTGGGTCGGTCCGTGGGCCAGCTGCCGGTCGACCGGTTCGACACCGAGGTCGTGCAGGCGTCGCCAGCCTTCACCATCAGTACCACTATGTTGACGGACAGATCCGTCCACAAGATTCTGTCCGTAAGATCTACCGGATGAGCAACGTCGCGCGTTCTCTGTTCTCGAAGCGTGGTTCCCTTGTGGTTGGCGTGCCGGCCGTGTTGGGTGTTGCGATCATCGCGGCGGTGTGGCTGAACACAAGGCCAGAGCATCCTGCCCGCGGGCGGGTCGTCTTGGAAGGAGGTTTTACTGCGGTGCGACCTGCGGACGATGCGGGCTATCTCAAGACGCCGATCACGGAATCTGTAACGCCTGGTGGTCTCCCGGTGCCGAAGGGAAGCTTCTTATTTAAGCTTGGCCCTGGTGGCGAGCAGTTACCCATAAGGATGTTGTGATGTGTGATCTCTGTCGCAATTCCTGGGATCTGGTAATTGATCAAAAACATATAGAGCTGGCGATTGACTTCGAGCGCCATGCCGTACTCGGTCAATGCCCGCAGTGTGGCGCCCTGTTTGAAATTATTTGGGAATTCAGGGCTGCACCGAAGGAGATAAGCGTCGATGAGGCTCGGGCGCGGTTCCCTGGTGCCCTGTAACTAGGAGCGTGTCTCGGGTCGTCGGTCGAGTTCGAATTGATCGACACCATGGGCGCACGCGAGCTGGAACGCATCCGGGAGGATCGCAACCTGTGCGTGCATCCGGCACTGCGGACCCTCGGGACGTCTACGAGCCGCGCCCCGAGGTGGCGCGCGGCCACCTGGCCGTCGCGCTGACCACGCTACTGATCCATCCACCCACGCAAGGCCGGAAGGCCGGCGACGAGTTCGCCACCTACATCTGCGATCCGCTCTTCGTGCCGGCAGCGGCGCATATCCAGGCGACCTTCTTCGACCGGGTCCGGTCCGCCGCTCGCCGGCAAGTCGTCATGTTCGCCGCCAAACATGCCCTGCTCGAACTCGACCCGGGCGGGCGATTGCCGGCCGCCGAGCATGCTGATCGGATGGCCGTCGCCCTGTCGGCCTTCGCCAACCGCGACCGCGCACTGGTCGGTACGGCGGTGGAGCAGCACGGCGAGCGGTTTCAACGCTCGACGGGGACACCCAGCTCCGGGCTTTGGTCCGGCTCGGGGCGGAGACTACTTTTGGAGCATCGTCGACTCGCCCTTGGCTGGCCGTCTCGACGAAATGCTCGGTGACCTCGCTGGCGGTCGCGGAGGGGGTACCACTCCCGGCCGACGTTGCCGGCGGTCTCGCCTTGGTCCGCAGCCCCTACGCCCGGGCCCACCTGCCAGCCCTCGAGGCACGGTTCACGTCACTGCCCTGGGTGGCACAGGCTGGCGGTCGCATCCACCAACCCCGACCCGTACTTCCTGCCTGCCGTGCTGCATCATCGACGAAGCCGGTTCCTACCGTTCGGGTAAACGAGCAGGCCGCCTCCTCGTTCAACACGCCGTGTTCCTGAACGTCGACACCCTGCGCCAAGCGTTGACCAGTTGGTGTGAGAACGGTCAGTGTCGGCTGGCAGCCGAAATGCCCAGCCTGGCGGTGTCCCCCTTCCACGGGACGGCACACCTGGGCCAGGCTCATACCGACACGTTCGGCAAGTTCCTCACGGACGCACGCGCGGTGGAGGGCGACAACGAGTACTACAACTATCCCGGCTTGGAAACGGCGATGCGCAACGCCGGCCACCTCCATGACGAGCCCGATCACGAGCCGCCCTTGGAGGCCATCTCGTAGGTCCGGTCCTGGAGGCGCCCGGCGTTGGTCGCTGCTCACGCACGGTAGCCATCCGTGCTTCGCTCGCGGTGAAAGATCACTTACCATGAATCCCAGCGAGAGGAAACAGACAAATTGGATTCAGCGGTATATCAACGTTGCCATTAGCAGATATCGTTGCAAACGGGATCAGACGCCAGTACATGGCATGGAATGACTCCGCGAGTTTCGCGTTCGCGGGCCCTCACGCCACTCTTGTCGCGTACGCGACCGTCGGCAGTCAGGCTCGGCAGTAACGATCGCTTAGACATACAACACCGGCACAAGGATTCACTCAGCGATGTCGCTTGCCTAG
>DATCXL010000330.1:0-7393 GCA_036565825.1 Mycobacteriales bacterium | reverse complement strand
GAGACTACTGCCCTAGGAGAACGTCGTCGTGCCGACTGATGGTGGTGAGGCTCTGGTTGAGAAGCTCGCCGACGCCGTGGAGGGGTTCACCGTCCCGGTGCGGATGGGTGACGGGATCGACGACCATGCGCTCGGCAAGCTGAGAGAGGTCATCGCGGCTGTCGCCTCGACGTACCGGGCGGAGAACGTCATCCCCAAGAGGGTCGCGGCCATCCTCGTCGAGCTGTATCCAGCAATCGAGGGTTCGGTCGCGCTGTATGACGATGACACGGCCCAACGTGTGCTGAGCGAGGCGAACGAACTCCTGGATCTCATCCTGTCAAGCCTGGCCACGGACTGATCGGAGACGTCGAAGCATCTCTGTTCGAGACGAGTATCAGGAAAAGCTGTTCTGAGGTATCCTTGCTCAGTCGAGGGTGCGAAGAGCATCCTTCATCCGACCACCAAGGTAACCAAGTGATGCCGAGATTCGCGGCGGGCCGGGTCTTCGAGATTCCATTGAACGAAGACGGTGCCGCATACGGTCTGATGCTTGCGAGGTTCCCGTACTTCGCGTTCTACCTGGCGGATTCCATAGACAAGGCGATGCGAGTACAGCGTCCACCGGCCGATGATCCTTTGTTCACGGTGTCCGTGTACCGGTCAGCCTACTCAACGGGTCGATGGAACGGGCCACTGTATCAGGTACGGGAGGAACTTCCCGGGATACCGTCGTTCTTTCGGCAAAATGTCATGCACCCTGATGACTGTGAGATAGTTGATGCGACAGGGAACACCCGGGCGGCGACACCTGACGAGTGTATAGGGCTTGAGAGAAGTGCCGTGTGGTCGGCGGAAAACATCGAAGAGCGTTTGGGCGACCGTCGTGCTGGTCGCCCAGACGAACACGTCAGGTCAATGATGTTGAAGCTCTGATGGTCAGAATGTAGGTTTCCGAACGCACCCGCTCGGCAAAGGCGGGTTCGGCCGCGGCGAAATCCTCCCACCAGATCATTCGCCAATGGTCGCATGACCGGACCGCGGTTCGGCCCCGACCGCATCCGCGGTCCGTTGGATCTGCGCCCAGGCGGCCTCGACGTGGCGGGGTTCGGTGAGGGTGGCACCGATGGCCATCCGCAGCGCGTAGGCGCCGCGCACCCGGGTGTGCGACAGGTACAGCCGGCCGCTGGCGTTGAGCGCGTCCAGCAGCCTTTCGTTCGGGGCGTCGGCGCCGCGCAGTCGGAAGCAGACCAGCGACAGCGGGTGCGGCGCGACCACCTCGAACCGGTCGTCCGCGCGAACCCAGCCGGCAAAGCGCTGCGCCACGGCCACGTGATCCCGGATGTGCGAGCGCAGTCCATCGGCGCCGTACCAGCGGATCACCGCCCACAGTTTGAGTGCTCGGAACCGACGGCCCAACGGCACCTGCCAGTCGCGGTAGTCCACCACCAGCCCGGACTCACTGGCGCTGTTGCGGAGGAACTCCGGCAGGATGGACAGCGCACCCACCAGCGCGGCACGGTCAGCCACCCAGAAGGCATCACAGTCGAAGTTGGTCAGCAGCCACTTGTGCGGGTTCGTGCAGTAGGAGTCGGCGTAGTCGCCCACCCCGCGGTGGATCCAGCGGAACTCCGGGCAGATCGCGGCGACGCCCGCGTAGGCGGCGTCGACGTGCAGCCAGATGCCGTGTTCCCGGCACACCTCGCCGATCCGCCACACCGGGTCGATCGCGGTGGTGGACGTGGTGCCGACGGCCGCCATCACCATCACCGGGGTGATCCCGGCGGCGCGGTCGGCCTCGACCAACCGGCGGAGTTGGTCCGGGTCGAGCGCGAGCGTGTCCGGGTCCACCTCGACCAGGCGCAGCGCGGCGGCGCCGAGCCCGGCCATCCGCACCGCCTTCTCCAACGATGAGTGGGCCTGGGTGGAGCCGTAGACGGCGTACCGACCGGTCACGCCGGCCCGGCCGACCTCACCCCCGCTGGCCCGGTGCAGCGCGGCAAGCAGGGCGACCAGGGTCGCCGACGACGCGGTGTCCTGGATGACCCCCCCGCCGGGCCCGTCGGAGCGGAACCGGGCGGGTAGGTCGAGCAGCTCGGCCAACCAGTCGAGCACGTGCTGTTCCAGTTCGGTGCAGGCCGGGCTGGTCGCCCAGATCATGCCCTGCACGCCGAGTCCCGCGGACAACAGGTCGCCGAGGATGGCCGGGCCGGAGGAGTTCGCTGGAAAGTAGGCGAAAAAACTCGGATGTTGCCAGTGGGTGATGCCGGGCAGCACCACCCGGTCCATGTCGGCCAGCAGCGCGTCGAAGGGCTCCCCCCGCTCCGGCGGGTGCTCGGGGAGCAGGTCGCGCACCTGGCCGGGTTCGACCGGCGACAGCACCGGCAGTGACTCGACGCGTTCGAGATAGTCGGCGATCCAGTCAACGACCTCCCGCCCATGTCGCCGGAACTCGTCTGGGGTCATATGCGAAGCCACGCCGTCAGACTAGGGCGGATCGATGAGGCGGATCCGTACCGCCCGAAACTGGTCCGGAGTGCCGGTGAGTACCGCCAGCCTGGGGTCGGGCACGGCCAGCACCCGGTCGACGGCCAGGTTGAACACCGGTCTGAGTCGGGCATCGGCACCAAGGGTGTCCAGCGCCCGTCGGTCACCGCCGAGCACCACGGCGTCGAGCTGGTCCAGTCGGGGCACCAGGACCCGCACCGCGTCGCTGGCGGCCGCGGCGTGAGCCTCCCGCAACTGTCCCTCGCGTCGACGGGCGAAACGGTGCTGCGACCAGCCACCGGCGGCGCTGCGGCCGTGTACCAACCGCGAGCCAACCTTGGAAGCCACCAGTCGGGTGCCTTCGAACACGCCCACGGCATGGCCCCCGGCGCGCACCAGCAGTACGCCGACGGTGCGTTCGGCCACAGTGTGCTCAACCAGTGGACCGGGACGAAAGCCGATCTCCCTGTTGGACCAGACCTCGTCTGCCGTGTCGACACGGACTGTCGACGGCATCGGCGGCGCCGAGGGTAGGGGCGGGAACGGTGGGTGGCACTCGGCGACCGCTCCGTCCGCACCGTCGAATCGGACCACGCCGGGCTGGTAGTCGCTGTGCGTCACCCGGTGGCGCTGGTGGAAACCGTCCAGCCAGCGAGCCAGCCGTTCGGGCGGCACCTCGATCCACCGGCCACCACCGGCTGCGGGGCGTGCTGTCATTTCGGTAACCCTAGGTCCACCGGGTACCCACACGGTAACCGGCCTACCGGTGGTAACCGGCCCACCGGTCGGACAACCGCGGTCGGTGCCGCATTGAAGGGAATTCCCCTTGTCAGGTAAATCGATACGTGTTGGTGCCTGAAATTCGTTTCGGTGGGACCAGGCCTGGTTTACAGAGAGTTGGTGTTGCTGAGTCCCCCAGGTCGGCGGATGGTGGATCTCAGGTTCTTTCGGACGTCGGACGGAGCGGAGGTTCCTGGCGCGGTCGATGGGCCGCATGGGTCGCCTCGGAGGCGGCCCGCACACGCGGGGTCCTGGTGAGTCGGATTTCCGCCCGGCACGGACGTCAATGGAGGCTTCGGTGTCACTGTTTCGTCGTAATGTCATGGTGGTGGCCGTGGTCGTGCTGGCCGCGTCCGGCCTCGGCGCGTGTAACGGCGGCTCGTCCGGCGGCGGTGGGAAGAGAATCGCGCTGTTGTTGCCGGAGTCACAGACGACACGGTATGAGTCACTCGACCGGCCGCTCTTCGAGGCCCAGGTGAAGAAACTGTGTAAGAGCTGCAAGGTTGTCTACAAGAACGCCAACAATGACAAGAGCGTGCAGCAGTCCCAGATGGAGGCGACGCTGTCCCAGCAGGTCGATGCCGTCGTGCTCGACCCGGTGGACAGCAGTTCGGCCGGCAGCCTGGTGCAGAAGGCCAACCAGAAGAAGGTCCCGGTGGTCGCCTACGACCGGCTGATCCGGGGGGGGAAGTTGGACGCCTACATGTCGTTCGACAATGTCCGGGTGGGGCGCATGCAGGCCCAGGCGCTGGTGGACAAGCTCAAGAAGGACGGTAAGAAGTCGGGGAAGATCGTCATGATCAACGGCGACCGGGCCGACAACAACGCGCAACTGTTCAACCAGGGTGCCCATGAGATACTCGACTCCAGTGGGTTCACCGTCGTGCCCGGCCAGGACTTCTGGACGGAGCAGTGGAAGTCTGACGAGGCGCAGGCGTTCATGGAGGGCCAGATATCAAAGCTCGGGTCGGACGGCTTTGTCGGCGTCTATGCCGCCAACGACGCAACCGCCGGTGGTGCGATCGCGGCCATGCGGGCCAAGGGCGTGAAGCCGCTACCCCCCGTCACCGGACAGGACGCGGAAAAGGCTGGGGTGCAGCGGATCATCGGTGGTGAACAGTTCATGACCGTGTACAAGAAGATCAAGCCGGAGGCCGACGACGCGGCGAAGATGGCGGTAGCGTTGGCGCAGGGTAAGAAGCCCAAGACCAGTACCACCATGGACAATGGCGCCGGTAAGGTGCCGTCGATTCTGCTGGACCCGGTCGCGGTGACGAAGAGCAACGTCAAGAAGGTCATCTTCGGGGACAACTTCTACACGCCGTCCCAGATATGCACCGGTGAGTTCGCCAAGTCCTGCGACCAGTTGGGCATCCACTGATCCACCGGCACTGTTGCTTCGGAAGGAGGTGCCCGCCGGCCACCAGGGATCCGGGGCGGCATGTTGGCGGTCGACCTCGTCTGGTCCGACGGCTTCGGTGGTCCTGTCCGGCCGGGGTCGTTGGACAGGTTGGGCGGGTTGGACCGCTGAGGCGGGTGGGGCGGGTGGGGCGGGATCAGCCCACCCATCCGGTCGCCAACTGCTGGACCCGTTCGGGCTCGCGGAGCACCACAGCCACCGCTCCGAGTACCTCCGAGCGGTCCCCAAGCCCGCAGGGAACGACCTCCACCGAGTCCACCGCGGGGGACACCGCGCAGCGGCGCAGGGCCCGGCGCATCGGTTCCAGCAGGACCTCACCGGCCTGCCCAAGTTCGCCACCGACGATGATCCGCTGCGGGTTGAGGATGTTGACCAGGCTGCCAACGGCCACGCCGATGTGGGTACCGGCGTCGGCGACGATCCGCACGCACGCGGTGTCACCGGCCCGCACGTACTCGATCAGCTCCGGGAGACTGGTCACATCCCGGTTGCTGCGGCGCAGGGCGGCCACCAACGCCGAACCCCCGGCCACCAGTTCCAGGCAGCCGCGGTTGCCGCAGCGGCAGACATCGCCGTTGTCGTCCAGCACCACGTGCCCGAGTTCGCCGGCGGTGCCGGACAGGCCGCGAAACAGCCGCCCGTCCACCACGATCCCGCCGCCGATTCCGGTGGCCGCCTTGATGTACGCGATCGTGTGGTGGCCCCGGCCGGCCCCCCACATGTGCTCGGCCAACGCGCCGAGGTTCGCATCGTTGTCGGTCACCACGGGCCGTCCGAGCCGGTCGGCCAGTTCGGCGCCGGCACACAGGTCGGCCCAGTCGGGCAGGATTGTCGGCGCCACCACCCGGCCGGTGTCCTGGGCGACCGGGGCAGGCATGCCCATCCCCACGCCCACCACGTCGGCCGTGGTGTGGCCGACACGGTCCAGCGCCGAGCCCACCAGCTCCGCGGCCAGGTCAAGTATGGTCTCGGCCCCTACCTCCTCGCACAGTTCCCGGGCGTCCTCGGCCAGTACCTGGTGCCCGAGATCGGCCACGGCAACCCGTAGGTGCCGACGTCCCACGTCCACGCCGACGGCCAGCCCCGCGCGCGGGCCGAGTCGCACGATGGAGGGCGGTCGGCCACCGGTCGGTCCGGCCGCGGCCGACTCCGCTGTCTCGACGACGAGTCCCTCGCGGGTGAGTCGACCGATCGCCACCGACACGGTGGCCCGTGACAACCCGGTCGCCTCGACCAGGTCCGCTCTGGTCGCGGGGCCGTGCCGACGAAGGGTGTCCAGCAGCCGGCGGGCGTTGCCGGGCAGGGCCCGAAACGGCCAGCGCTCCCCTGAGGACATGCCGGCATCTTGCGGCCTGGGTCCAGTTCTGTCAAGAATCGACAGTACTGGTGTTGACTTTTCCACTTTTCAGCTAATATACGCCGAACTTGATGTTGCTGACTCGCCCAGGCAAGGGGATGGTGGGCCTGGGTTACGTCAGTCCCGACGGCAGGGGAGGAGTGCAGGCAGACCAGCGGGCGCCGCACAGGGCGGCGCGCCACCATCCCCCAGATGTCCCGCGACGACGCGGGGAGTTCCCGCCCTCAGGGCGCTCGTCAATGGAGGGGTTCGGTGTCCCAGAATCGCCGCCGGGCCACGGTGCTGACCGTGGTCGTGCTTGCCTCACTGGCTTTGGCCGGTTGCAACGGCTCGTCGAGCAGTGCCAATGATGGCGGCAAGAAGATCGCACTGCTGCTGCCGGAGTCGCAGACCACCCGCTACGAGTCCTTCGACCGTCCGCTGTTCGAGGCCAAGGTCAAGGAACTGTGCTCGGACTGCCAGGTCGTCTACAAGAACGCGAACGGAGACAAGGGGACCCAGCAGAACCAGTTCGAGGCCGCCCTGTCGCAACAGGTCGATGTCATCGTGCTGGATGCGGTGGACAGCAGCTCCGCCGGACTGTTGGTCGACAAGGCCACCCAGAAGAAGATCCCGGTCGTCTCCTACGACCGGCTCGTCACCAACACCAAGATCGACACCTACATCTCGTTCGACAATGAGAAGGTGGGCGCGCTTCAGGCCCAGTCCCTGGTGGACAAACTCAAGCAGGACGGCACCACCTCGGGCAACGTCGTCATGATCAACGGCGACAAGGCCGACAACAACGCGCTGCTGTTCAACAAGGGCGCGCACCAGGTGCTTGACTCCAGCGGTTTCACCGTCGTACCCGGCGAGGACTACTGGTCGGAGTGGAAGCCGGCCAATGCACAGTCCTTCATGGAGGGTCAGATCTCCAAGCTCGGCGCCAAGGGCTTCGTCGGGGTTTACGCGGCCAACGACGGGACCGCGGGCGGAGCCATCGCGGCCATGCGGGCCAAGGGTGTCAACCCGATCCCACCGATCACCGGGCAGGACGCGGAGATCGCCGCGATCCAGCGCATCATCACCGGTGAGCAGTACATGACCGTCTACAAGGCAATCAAGCCGGAGGCCGAGGCCGCCGCGCAGATGGCGGTCGACCTGGCCGACGGGCGTACGCCGAACACCGACACCACGGTCAACAACGGCACCGAGGACGTGCCGTCGGTGCTGCTGGAGCCTGTCGCGGTCACCAAGGAGAACGTCAGCCAGACGATATTCGCCGACAAGTTCTACACCCCGGCGCAGGTGTGCACCGGGGAGTTCGCCACGCCCTGCCAGACCCTGGGCATCCAGTAACCGATCGTGGTGGCGGGTGACCGCTGACCCGC
>DATCXL010000308.1:0-2242 GCA_036565825.1 Mycobacteriales bacterium | reverse complement strand
GCGGTCGCGGGCCCGCCAGGCGCGCAGGAAGGTTTCCTGCACCAGGTCGTCCGCGTCGGTGACGTTCCCTGCGAGGCGGTAGCAGTGCACGTGTAGCTCACGCCGGTGCTCGTCGAAGGCGCGCTGCAGCCAAACCGCCCGCTCGTCAGGCGAGTCGGACATGTGATCTCCCTCGGCTGAGTCGTCGTCATGACCGTACTGACGACCGCGGACCTCATCCGTCATCGGTGACCGATGACGATTCGCCGACTCGCTCGTCCATACCGGTGACCGACCCCCGACTCCACGAAGGAGACAGCTACGACGGCAACCCCCGCGTACAGTGCCGCCACGCCCCCGGTCGTCGACCGGGAGACCTGGCTGCGCGAGCGCGACGAACTGCTGGTCCGGGAGAAGGCCCACACCCGCGAAGGAGACGCGATCGCAGCCGCTCGTCGTCGGCTGCCGATGACCTTGGTGCCGACAGACGGTGCAGGGCCCCGGCGGGGACACCCCGTTGGTGGAGGTGTTCGAGGGCCGCCGGATGCTCATCGCCTACTTCCACATGTGGCGCGATGGCATGCCGTTCGAGGACCAGTGTGAGGGGTGCACCTTCTCCACCTGTCACATGCAGATGCTGGACTACCTGCATGCCCGAGACGTCACCTACGCCGTGTTCTGCCAGGGTCCCTACGACGACAGTGCCGCGTTCGCGGAGTTCATGGGCTACACGTTCCCCTGGTATTCGGCGAAAGGCTCTGACCCGGCTCTGGCGGACGGTCGCGAATTCGGGTTCATCGCGTGCTACCTGCGCGACGGCAACCGGGTCTACGAGACCTACTGGACCACCGGGCGGGGGGTGGAGGCGTTGACGACCAGCTACCACGCCCTGGACCTCACCGTGTACGGCCGGCAGGAGAACTGGGAGAACTCACCTGAAGGTTGGCCGCGGGTCAGCGGACACCCGTGGCGTCTCAACGGCCGCCCGGTGGCGCAGTGGAGCCGCCCGGGCGTCGCGCCGGCGGTGACGTCCTGACGCTCGAGGGTGATCATGCTCGGGCCAGCTCCTCACCCCCACGTCATGGCCTCCCTGCACAACCTCGCCATCACCACACTGCGACTCACCAACGCCACCACGATCGCCGCCAGCCTCCGCCACCCCGACCACCCACTACACACGATCAAGAACCTCCAACGACCTTGCCGGGGCCCTGCTACTACATCCTGTGCTCTGAGTGGCCGACAGTTGGTAAGCGACCGGAACTGCTGTTACCGCGTGTCCGGGTGTGTTGTCTGGTCGGCGAGGATTCCTTCGAGCATGCCGGTGGCCTGGCCGACCTCGATGAGGTAGCCGTCGGGGTCGCGTAGGTAGCAGCGCAGTTCGGCTTTGCGGTCGAGGGGTTGGGTGAGGAACTGGGCACCCTTGGCGGTCGCGTTGGCGTAGAAGGCGGCGATGTCGGCGACGCGGACGTTGAGGAAGCTCGACACGGGGTCGCCGGGCTCGGGTGGGGCCAGGCTGATATCGGGCTTGTCCGGGGTGGGACCGCCGCCGGGGTTCATGATGATCCAACTGTTGGCGACCTTCACGATCACCGGGTTCTCCTCGAGCGCGACCTGCCCGCCGAAGATGTCGGCGTAGAAGCGTCGGGAACGGGTCACGTCCCGCACGGTGATGAAGTGCGTCAGGATCAGCCCCTCGGTGGGGGCGGGCAGGTCGTGAGTGTCCACGATGGACGGCCCTCCTCAACTCGACGGCAACCCAAGGTATGTCACCACCGTTGATCCCTCCGTCACGAACACGCCGGGCCACACCAGCCCCGGAAAGGTGGCACGGGCCTTCCGGCGACCGCGCGCCCGGATCTCCGCGGGTCACCGCACCCGCTGCGGCCCCCCGGTGCGAGCGGGGCGGCGTCTCGTGCCGACCTGGGGGGCACGCCAGGTCGGCACGAGACACCGGAATCAGGGAATCCCCTTGGCTAACCGTTCGGCGGTGCCGGCATCGACCGCGCGGTGAACCCTGGACCGGTCGAGAACGACCCGTCGGTGAACGCGGCGCCGAGGCTGCTCGCCGTGTACACGCGCACGGTGTTGTCGGACCGGCGGAAGGCGAACGCCCACAGGGTGGCGCTGCCGGTGGTGAAGGGGAACACCGTCGGATCGGTGGCCGCGAGGTCACCGAACTGCGTCACAGGCGTCCAGTCGCGCCACACGCCCGAACCCTGGATCGTCTCTCCGGAGTTGTAGATCGCCCCGTCCGAGCCGC
>DATCXL010000307.1:0-2494 GCA_036565825.1 Mycobacteriales bacterium | reverse complement strand
GGAGACGCTGGTCCTGCGTTCGCCGCAGGCGCCGCGCTCATTCATGTTCCCGCTGTCGCTGACCGGTCTGTCCGCGTCCGTTGTGGACGGACAGGTGGTGCTGAACGACTCCGACGGCCACCGTCGCGCGGTGTTCCCCGCGGGGTTCATGACCGACTCGGCGACCGGCGACGCCGGCCACGCGACGTCCTCGGGTGTCACCTACAGCCTGGTGACGCAGAACGGCCGACCGGCGCTGCGCGTGTCGTTGGACGGTACCTGGCTGTCCGATCCGGCCCGGGTGTTCCCGGTGTTGGTCGATCCCAGCGTGAAGTCGGATGCGCCGAGCTCGAGCATGGTGGTGCACGGCAGCTCCTCGTCCTCGGGCAGCTCCGAACTGCTGGTCGGTCTGAAGGACGGCTCGCCCGCCGCCTCCTACCTGAAGTTCTCCGGACTGGCCAGCAGCCTGGCCAACGAGACGATCTTCGGTGCGCAGTTGCAGGTGGTGAACTTCGACTCGGCGTCGTGTAGGGCGCGGTCGGTGTCCGTCCACAAGGTGACCGGGTCGTGGTCGGGCAGCACCGGGTTCTCCTACCCGGGGCCGTCGGTCGGACCGTCGCTCACCAGCAGGTCCTTCGCCTACGGCTTCATCGGGTTGGGTCAGTCCTCGTCGCCATGCCCGACCAACGGGGTGCTGTTCAACCTCGGCTCGGCCGGCCGCGACATGGTTCAGAGCTGGGTGAACGGCGGCGCCAACAACGGGCTGTCGTTACGGGCGTCGAGCACGGACTCGCTGGGCTGGAAGCAGTTCGCCGGATCGGACACGGCCAACGCCCCCAAGCTGTTCGTGACGCACAGCCCGTACAACGCGAAGTACTCCATCCCCAACCCGGTGCCCGACCCGCCGGTACTGCAGAACCAGGCCGGTTCGGTGAAGGTGACCGTCACCAACCTGTCGGCGGAGTCCTGGTCGCCCACGTCGTACTACCTGGCCTACCGGGCCTACGACGCGGTCAGCGGTGACGCGGTGACGCAGCAGCGCGCCGCGAGCCTCACGACCACCGTGGCGCGCGGGTCCAAGGTGACGTTGGGCGCGACGATCCAACCGCTGCCACCGGGCAAGTACTTCCTCGACTTCACCATGGTCCACACCGGCGGGCCGGTGTTCACCGACGAGCAGGTACCGCCGGCTCGGATCGTGCTTCAGGTGTTCGACATCCCACCGGTGGTGCAGGGGTTGTTCCCGCCCAACGGGTACCAGGCACAGACCCTGACCCCGGTGCTGTGGGCCAAGGCGATCGACATCGACGCGCCGCCGGACCTGAGCCTGCAGTACAGGTTCGAGATCTGCGAGCGGGACGACGCCGGGGCGTCGGTGAACTGCACGACGACGCCGTACCAGACAGCTCCGTCCTACACCGTGCCCACCGGCCGGCTGGTGTGGTCGAAGACCTACCTGTGGCGGGCGTTCGTGAAGGACGCCACCACGGAGGTCCCGTCGTCGCAGTCGGCGCTGTCGACGGCCGTGCCGCAACCGGCGATCACCTCGCAGGTGTCCGGCTCGCCGCAGGCGTCCCAGGAACACGAGTTCGACCCGCAGGTCGGCAACTTCTCGACCTCGGCCATCGACGCTCCCGTGGTCACCGTGGGTCCGTCGCTGTCGGTGCTGCGGACGTACAACAGCCTGGACCCAAGGCGTGACTCGGCGTTCGGCGCGGGATGGTCCACCACGTACGACATGAAGGTCGTGCCCGACAACGACGGCACCGGCAACGTGGTGGTGACCTACCCGGACGGTCAGGAGGTGCGGTTCGGCCGGAACCCTGACGGCACGTTCGCGGCGCCGCAGGGCCGCACCGCGTCGCTCACCTTCGACGGTACGAACTGGACACTGCTCGACCGGGATGCCACCTCCTACCAGTTGTCCGGCTCGAACGGCCGGTTGACCAGGATCACCGATGGCTCCGGCCACTCCGTCGTGCTCACCTACAACGCGACCACCGGGGTGCTGGCGAAGGCGACGGTGTCGAACTCGCAGACCAACACCGCGGGCCGGTCCCTGACGTTCACCTGGTCCGGATCGCACGTGTCCACCGTGACGACGAACCCGGTCAGCGGTTTCGGGCTGCGGTGGACCTACACCTACACCGGCGACCTGCTGACCCAGGTGTGCGCGCCGGACCTGGCGTGCACGAACTACACCTACGCCCAGGGTTCGCACTACCGAACCGCGGTGATGGACGACCGGCCCGACTCGTACTGGCGGCTGGGCGAGACCGACGGCACCGACGCCGGCTCGCAGGTCACCGTCAACCTCGGCAAGGACGCGGGCACCTACACCAACATGACGTTGGGCACGGCGGGTGCGATCGCCGGTACCGATGACACCGCGGGCGTGTTCAACGGGACGTCGTCGCACCTGGACCTTCCCAAGGGGACGCTGAAACGGTCGCAGGACGCCGCCGTCGAGCTGTGGTTCAAGGCCAATCCGGCGGGCACCGGCGGCCCACTGATC
>DATCXL010000303.1:0-2165 GCA_036565825.1 Mycobacteriales bacterium | reverse complement strand
CGGCCGGCAGTCCGGTGTCGGCCAGCGCACCCAGGTACAGGTCGCGGTTGATCGGCGCCCGGTCGTAGTGGATGCGCCGGCCCATCGCGGTGTACAGGGCGCGCAACACCCCGGTGCCGAACCGGCGTTCGGCCGCGATCGCCACCCGCACCGGACCGATCCCGTCGGCCAGCCACTCGCGGTACCACTCGTCGAGCCCGTCGCGGCCCTCGTTGAGCATCGTCAGGCTCATCACGTGGAAGGTCACCCGCACCGGGCGGACCCGTTCGACCTCCAGCAGCCAACGGGAGGCGGTCCACGCCCACGGACAGCGCGGGTCGAACCACATGTCGACCGCGGTCGGGGTTTCTGTCTGGCTCTCCGTTGGACCTGTCGCGGTCACCGTCTCACCTGCTGGCATGGCGCCCACGCTATGACCGTTATTGGCCCGTCAGAAGGGCCAATCCAGGCCCGATCGGATAGACCAATTCTGGCTTCGCGCGATGGTCTCGGCTTGGTCCCGACCGGCCGTGGGTTCACCCCGGCTGCGTCGGGGACCAGTTCCTGGCGTGCCCGATGAGGGCCCGGGCGGCCGGGTTGGTCTGGGCGCCGGTCCTCCAGACCAGGTCGAGTCGTGCGCACGGGGCCGCCTCGATCGGGACGGCACGCAGCCCAGCGTCGTCGGCTGGAATCATGGACCGGGTGAGGATGGCCACGCCCAGGCCCCTGAGTGCGAGTCTGACCACGGCGTCTGGCGCGCTCGCCTCCAGCGCGACGCGGGGGCTGACCCCCGCCACCACGCAGGCGTTGTCGAACGCGGTGCGCACCCCGGTTCCACTCGGCATGCTGACCACCGCGCGGTCCCGCAGGTCGGCGAGTGTGACGACCGTGCGACCGCCGAGCGGGTCGTCGGCGGTGACCGCGGCGACCAGTGGCTCCTCGGCGATCAGCCGGGATCCGATTCCGTCGGGCGGCGGGGCCGCCAGGCCCACGAGTGCCAGATCGAGTCGGCCGGCCTGAACCGCGTCGAGCAGACGGTCGGAGTTGTCCTCGGACAGGGCGATGTCCACGCCGGGGTGGGCGGTGTGGAAGCTGGCGAGTTGGTCGAACAGATGCGTCACCGAACACGCCATGACCATGCCGACGGCCACCCGGCCACGGATGAGACCGGTGAGTTCGTCGACGGCCTGACGTGCCCCGGACACCGCCGCGAGCGCCGCCCGTGCGTAGGGAAGCAGGGCCGCACCGGCGTGCGTCGGCCGCACCGCGCGCTCGGATCGGTCCAGCAGTACCTGGCCCAGTTCTCGTTCGAGCTGGCGGATCTGCGCGCTGACCCCGGACTGGCTGACGTGCACGCGATCCGCCGCCCTGGTGAAGTTGGACTCCTCGACCACGGCGACGAAGTACTCAAGCTGGCGAAGTTGCATCATCGTTGATTCTAGACGTGATCGAAAGTAGTTGTTGGACTTCTCGATGGTGGCCTTCGATGATGGCCCGGCACACATCGTTGGAGTGATCGGAGGCCCCGTGGCAGATCGTGAACAGGCGAAGGAACCCGAGGACATCACCCGTCTTTTCGTGGAGCGGGCGAACGCGGGCGACGCGGAGGGGGTCGCCGCGCTGTACGAACCGGACGCGGTCATGGCCTTCCCGCCGGGACAGTTGACCGTGGGACGGGCCGCGATCCAGGCGCTGTTCGAACGGTTTCTCGCCGACCGGCCGCACTTCGAACCGGAAAAGCCGCTGCCCACGCTGCGCAGCGGGGACCTCGCGCTCACCTCCACACCGCCCAGGGACGACGCCGGCGCCCGGGCACAGGTGGTGCGGCGCCAGCCGGACGGAACGTGGTTGCGGATTCTCGACCAGCCCGAGTTCCGCCGCTGAACCTTCCTGCGAAAGGACGGTGACCGCACCAGCCGTCGAGCAGGCGTCATCGTCGGCGTGGATGCCCGGCGCCCCGAGGGAGATGGCCCGCACAGTGCCCGTCCTCGGGGCGCCGGACGTGTGTTCCTGGGCGGCGGGTATCGGTGCGGCTCCGTCCTCCCGGGTGGAATCTCGACGTCAGTCGCGGCGGCGGATCCGGTGGCGGTGTAGGCATTCGACGACGGTGAACCGTTTCGGGTCGCGGTCCAGGTAGGTCGAGGCGTGGGCCGGACACAGCCAGAACCCGTCGACCCTTTGCACCC
>DATCXL010000298.1:0-11212 GCA_036565825.1 Mycobacteriales bacterium | reverse complement strand
GCCGCGCGTGCCGTGGACGCTGGCCACGACGTCACCGGCGTGCACCTGGCGCTGTCCTCGGCGCCGGCGACGCTGCGCACCGGCGCCCGCGGTTGCTGCACCGCCGAGGATGCCCGGGACGCCCGTCGGGCCGCCGACGTGTTGGGGATTCCCTTCTACGTGTGGGATATGGCCGAGCGGTTCAGCGCCGACGTGATCGACGACTTCGTCGCCGAGTACGCCGCCGGACGGACCCCGAACCCGTGTCTACGCTGCAACGAGAAGATCAAGTTCTCCGCGGTGCTGGACCGGGCGCTCGGGCTGGGCTTCGACGCGGTGGTCACCGGCCACCACGCCCGGCTCGCCGACGGCGTGCTGCGCCGCTCGGTGGATGCGGCCAAGGACCAGTCCTACGTGCTTGGGGTGCTCACCGCCGGCCAACTCGCGCACGCGCTGTTCCTACTCGGTGACTCCACCAAGACGCAGGTGCGGGCTGAGGCGGCCCAGCGTGGGCTGGCCGTTGCCGACAAGCCGGACAGTCACGACATCTGTTTCATCGCCGATGGTGACACCCGCGCGTTCCTGGCCGCTCGACTCGGCCAGCAGCCCGGCGACATCGTGGACGCCGAGACCGGCCAGGTGGTCGGGCAGCACGCCGGCAGCTTCGGTTACACGGTGGGCCAGCGCCGCGGGTTGCGGCTCGGGCATCCCGCTGGCGATGGTCGGCCCCGTTACGTGTTGGACATCGCTCCGAAGAGCAACACCGTCACGGTCGGTCCGGCCGAACTCCTCGACATATTCGAGGTGACCGGTGACCGTCCGGTGTGGAGTGCGGGCGACCCGCCAGCCGCCACCTTCGACTGCTTGGCCCAGTTGCGGGCACACGGCACGCCGATCCCGGCCACCGCCCAGGTCGAGCCCGGCCGGCTGCGGGTACGACTGCACCGACCGGCCCGCGGGGTCGCGCCGGGCCAGGCCGTGGTGGTCTACGACGGCGACGCCGTGCTCGGTTCGGCCACCATCACCGCGACCGACCGCCGGTAGACGGTTGGTTCCGGGCTGTCTACCGGTCGTCCCTGAGGGCCAGGGGTTTGCGGGGGCGAAGGGCACGAACCAACCTGACCACCCTGATCGCGCCACCAGCGTGTGCTCTTGAGGGGGGTGCGGGGTGGAGCGAAGCCCCCCGCAGAGGGCAACACAGCACCATGCCCTGTACCGCGTTACTCCGGAGCCGGGGCCTGGCTCCGGCGAGGGCCTGGAACCAACCATCCAGCCGCCCCGCGCGCTATCTCGGACCGTGCACCTGCCTGATCATGCCGCGGAACAGGGACCGACCTCCCACGACGGCCACTCCGGCACCGACCAGCAGCCCGACGAAGGCCGACACGATCGATCCGCTGGCCGCGAACACCAGCAGTACGAGCCCGGCCACCGCGGTGAGCAGCGAGGTGACCAGGACCTCCACCGCCCTGGGATAGACGCCCCGAGCCAGCGGGGCACGGGTGCCCGTCCCAGCCCGGTACAACCCGAACCCGATCATGGCCAGCCCCAGCACACCCAACAGGAACCCAAGCACAGCGCACTCCCTCCGGTTGGTTCCCCTGTGGCTGCCCAACGCACCGGCGCCGCCCGAAGTGCCGGTCAGGCCACGCCGGTTCCGTGGATCGCCGGTGGCCTCCAACGCTCTAACCTGACCTGGTGAGCGAACCTGTGCCCTGGGGTGCCGGAGTGGCAACCGGTGTCGGATCCATGCCCGGCGAGGACATCCACGAGGCGCTGCGGATCGTCTTCGGTGAACTGCCCGACCTCCCGTACCTGCCCGAACTACCGGCCCGGGGTCCCGGCGCGGACATGGTCGGCCGGACCGCCGCGGCGCTGGTGGACCTGCACGTGGACCTGCAACCGTCCGGGTGGCGGCTGGTGGACCGGCCCGGCCGGGACGTGCGCCGTGCCCGGGACCTGGCCGAACGGGACCTGGACGCGCTACAGGAACTTGCCGGAGACCACCAGGGCCCGCTCAAGGTCCAACTCGTCGGTCCGTGGACGCTGGCCGCCGCCGTCGAACTACCGCGCGGTGACAAGGCGTTGTCGGATCCGGGCGCGTGCCGTGACCTGACCGACTCGTTGGCCGAGGGGGCCCGGCTGCTGGTGGACGAGATCCGTCGTAGGGTGCCGGGCGCGCGGCCGGTGTTGCAACTTGACGAGCCGTCGCTGCCGGCGGTGCTGGCCGGCCGGATACCCACCGCCAGCGGGTACGGCACTCTGCGCACGGTGGACGAACCGGTCGCACAGGCCGGGCTGGCCAGGGTGCTGGCCGCTGCCGGCAAGGCGCCCGGCGTGTTGCACTGCTGCGCGCCAGGGGCACCGGTGGGACTGGCGCACCGGGCCGGTGCGCGGGCGGTGTCGTTGGACCTCGGGGTGTTCGACGCTCGGCGCGACGACGAACTGGGCGAGGCGGTGGAGGTGGGCCTGGTGTTGTTCTGCGGTCTGGTGCCGGCCACCGACCCGTCGGCCGGCACGTCCGGGCGGCCCGACCCGGGTCGGCTGGCCGGTCCGGCCCGCAGGCTGTGGAACCGGCTCGGGTTCGCACCCGAACTGCTGCCCGAACGGGTGGTGGTGACACCGACCTGCGGTCAGGCCGGCGCGTCGCCCGGCTATGCCCGAGACGCGCTGCGGTTGGCCCGGGAAACCGCGCGGATCCTGGCCGAGTCACCCGAGCAGGTGTAGATCGCACCTGTATCGCGGGTCTGTGTCCCGCTCGGTCGGTCCCCGCGGCCGCTCCACCGGAATGTCGGCACCTGCCGGTACCGTGCGGATGTTCCAGCTCGAACGTCGCGCGGAGGAGGTGACCTGTGAGCGAGGCCGACGACCTGCCTCCCGAGACGGTCAGCCCCCGGGCCGAGCAGCGTGCCGGGGCGGAGCCACCGCCGGTGGCTCGTGACCGGCACGCCGAGCTGACCCAGCAGATAAACGAGCACCAGTACCGCTACTACGTGCTCGACGCGCCCACCGTCGCCGACGCCCAGTACGACGCGTTGATGCGCGAGTTGGAGGAGTTGGAGGAGCGTTACCCGGCGCTGCGCACACCCGCCTCTCCCACCCAGCGGGTCGGCGGGACGTACTCCACCCAGTTCACCGCGGTGGAGCACGTGGAGCGGATGCTCAGCCTGGACAACGCGTTCTCCACCGAGGATGTGGCGGCCTGGGCGCGGCGGGTCGAACGCGACGCGGGCCGGCCGGTGCACTACCTGTGCGAGCTGAAGGTGGACGGGCTGGCCATCGCGGTGGTCTACGAGCACGGCCGGCTGGTGCGTGGGGCCACCCGTGGGGACGGACGCACCGGCGAGGACGTGACGCCCAACGTGCGGACCATCAGCGACATACCAGGACGGCTCACCACCGACCACCCGCCGGAACTGCTGGAGGTACGTGGCGAGGTGTACTTCCCGGTGACCCGGTTCGCCGAGCTGAACGCCGGTCTGGTCGAGCAGGGCAGGGCACCGTTCGCCAACCCGCGTAACGCCGCCGCCGGCTCGCTGCGGCAGAAGGATCCCCGGATCACCGCCCGGCGGCCCCTGCGCATGGTGGTACACGGCGTGGGTGCCTACCGGCCGGCCTCGGGTGACGGTAGGCCGGACACCCAGTCAGGTTGGTACGACCGGCTGGCCGGATTCGGGTTGCCGGTCAGTGACCGGGTCCGGGTGGTGGACACCCTTGAGGAGGTGCGTGCCTACGTCGAGTACTACGGCGAGCACCGGCACTCCGTCGAGCACGAGATAGACGGTGTGGTGGTCAAGGCCAACGAGGTGGCGGTACAACGCCGGCTGGGTGCGACCTCGCGTGCACCCCGATGGGCGATCGCGTTCAAGTACCCGCCGGAGGAGGTCAACACCCGCCTGCTCGACATCCGGGTGAACGTCGGCCGGACCGGTCGGGTCACCCCGTTCGCCGTGATGGAACCGGTCCGGGTGTCCGGTTCCACGGTGGAACTGGCCACCCTGCACAATGCCGACGAGGTGCGTCGCAAGGGGGTGCTGATCGGCGACGTCGTGGTGCTGCGCAAGGCCGGCGACGTCATCCCCGAGGTGGTCGGCCCGGTGATGGACCTGCGCACCGGCGACGAGCGGGAGTTCGTCATGCCGACGCACTGCCCGGAGTGTGGCACCGAGTTGTACCGGGAGAAGGAGGGCGACGTCGACATCCGTTGCCCGAACGCTCGGTCCTGCCCGGCGCAGCTTCGTGAGCGGATCTTCCACCTGGCCGGCCGTGGTGCCTTCGACATCGAGGTGCTCGGCTATGAGGCGGCCATCGCGTTGCTCGACTGCGGGCTGGTCCAGGACGAGGGTGACGTGTTCAGCCTGACCGCCGAACAACTGGCCGGTTGCCAGTTCTTCGTACGCAAGGACGGTGGACTGTCGGCGAACGCGAGCAAACTGCTGGACAACCTGAGCGAGGCCAGGTCGCGCCCGCTGTGGCGGGTACTGGTGGCCCTGTCGATCCGGCACGTCGGCCCGACCGCCGCGCAGGCGCTGGCCCGGGAACTGCGCTCGGTGGACCGGATCGCCGCGGCGTCCGAGCAGGAACTGGCGGCGGTCGAGGGGGTTGGCCCGGTGATCGCCAGCGCGGTGACCGACTGGTTCGCCGTCGAGTGGCACCGCGAGGTGGTGCGCAGGTGGCGGGACGCGGGCGTGCGGATGGCCGAGCCGGACACCGCCGGCGAGCCGCGCCCGCTGGAGGGGCTGACCGTGGTGATCACCGGCAGTCTGGCCGAGTTCAGCCGGGACTCGGCCACCGAGGCGGTGCAGCGGCGTGGCGGAAAGGCCACCGGGTCGGTCTCGAAGAAGACCAGTTTCGTGGTGGTGGGGGACAACCCAGGCTCGAAGTACGACAAGGCGGTGCGGCTGGGCGTCCCGATCCTCGACGAGCGGGGTTTCACCGTGCTGCTCGCCGAGGGACCGGAGGCAGCGGCCCAGATCGCCACAACCGGCCCACCAGACCCCGATGCCGACTCCTGACAGTGAGCACGCCCCTCGGTCGACGCCCCTGTTGACTACCGTGATGCCGCTCATCTCTACCGCGCTGCGCGCCGCAACGGCCGTACCGTGCGCAAACTGATCGACTGCCTCATCGCCTCGGTCGCACTGCGCAATGGTGCGGTGTTGGTACATGATGACGCCGACTTCGATGCCATCACCGGGTGTGTGGCCCTGAAGACCCTGCGAGCGCCAGATCCGGGAATGGGCTGAACAGACTAGTCGAGCGACGCTTCGATCGAATGGGTCTCGAATCAGTCTCGTCGGCATGACGATGGCGTAACGACCTCTGGCGGGTTGACCCAACGCGGCTCGATAGCTGTAACCGAAACGTGAACGGTTGTTGGTACGGCGGCATTCGGCCGGCGCTAGTGTGTCGCGCACAAACCGGATCTGTGCGACGGATCAATGTCCGATCCCGACCAGGGTGGAGAGCTGAGCTGGATGCGTACCAAGACCGTGAGGGGGGCGATCATCATCGCCCTCAGCGGCGCGCTGGCACTGTCGGCGTGTGCCCAGAGCAACCGTGATACCGGTGGCGACAACGGTACCAAGGCCAAGGACGTGATCGTCTTCGCCGCGTCGGCCGACCCGACCACCCTCGACCCGGCCTTCGCCAGCGACGGTGAGACGTTCCGGGTGTCCAAGCAGATCTTCGAGGGCCTGATCGACCTGAAGGCCGGGTCCACCGAGGTGGTACCCGAGCTGGCCAAGAGCTGGGACACCTCGGCCGACGGCAAGGCCTGGACCTTCCACCTGCAGCAGGGGGTGAAGTTCACCGACGGCACGGACTTCGACGCCGCGGCGGTCTGCGCGAACTTCGACCGCTGGTACAACTGGAAGGGTCTGCTGCTGCAGAACCAGAGCCTGTCCTACTACTGGCAGACCGTGTTCGGCGGCTTCGCCACCAAGGACAACCCCGACGCGCCGGCCACCAGCCTGTACCAGTCGTGCGAGGCGTCCGACGCCTCGACCGCGGTGATCCACCTGACCTCACCGTCGAGCGCGTTCCTGCCCGCGCTGTCGGTGTCGTCGTTCGGTATGCAGAGCCCGACGGCGATGCAGAAGTACGAGGCCGACAAGATCACCGGCACCGGTGACGCGCCGAAGTTCGCCGGCACCTACTGGGACCAGCACCCGACCGGCACCGGGCCCTACATGTTGTCCAAGTGGGAGCACGGCACCCAGGTGGAACTGGTTCGCAACGACAACTACTGGGGCAACAAGGCCAAGACCCAGCGTCTGGTCTTCGTCACCAAGCCGGACGTCAACGACCGCAAGCAGTCCCTGCAGGGCGGCTCCATCGACGGTTACGACAACGTCTCTCCCGGCGATGTCGACGCGCTGAAGACCGCCGGCTTCCAGGTCCCGCTCCGGCCGCCGCTCAGCCTCGGTTACATCGGCTTCAACCTGGCCAAGCCGCCGATGGACAACCTGAAGATCCGTCAGGCGTTCGCCTACGCGGTGAACCGTGACGCCCTGGTCAAGGCCAAGTACCCGCCGGGCGCCGAGGTGGCCAAGGAGTTCCTGCCCAGGGCGCTGTCCGGTTACACCGACGACGTGCCGGCCTATGACTACAACGTGGACAAGGCCAAGCAGCTCATCGCCGAGTCCGGGGTGAAGAACCCGACCATCGAACTCGCCTACCCGACCGACGTGTCCCGGCCGTACATGCCGGTGCCGCAGGACAACTGGAGCCTGATCAAGGCCGACCTGGAGAAGGCCGGATTCACCGTGAAGAAGGCCAGCGATCCGTGGAGCCCGGACTACCTGCGCAAGTACCAGGCCGGCGAGTACCAGTCGTACCTGATCGGATGGAACGCCGACTACGCCGACACCGACGACTTCCTCGGTGTGTTCTTCCGGGACATCAGCCCGCAGTTCGGCTGGGACGACGCGAACGTGCGTAGCCTGCTGGCCAAGGCTCGGGCCGAGACCGACCCGGCCCAGCGGGCCTCGATCTACGAGCAGGCCAACAAGGAGATCATGACCGAACTCCCCGGGCTGCCCTACGTGCTGGTCGGCTCGGCGGTGGCGCTGGCCAAGAACGTGCACGGGTTCGTCGCCACTCCGGTGACGGGCAACGAGGACTTCAGCACGGTCACCGTGAGCTGATGCTGCGATACGCCATCCGGCGTCTCGCTCTGCTGGTCCCGATCCTGTTGGGACTGTCAGTCCTGTTGTTCGTGTGGGTGCGTGCTCTCCCGGGTGGGCCTGCCCAGGCCCTCCTGGGGGAGCACGGCTCCCCCGACGCCGAACGCCAGGTGCGCATCGCGTACGGACTGGATCGACCGCTCTATGTGCAGTACTGGTCGTTCCTGAAACGGACCGTCCACCTGGACTTCGGCACCTCCATCAGGACAAACCAGAGCGTCACCTCGGAGTTCCTCACCCGGTTTCCGATGACCATCGAGCTGACCGTGGCCGCGTTGATCTTCGCGGTCGGGTTGGGTATCCCGCTGGGCTACCTGGCCGCCCGAAAGCATGGCCGGTTCCTCGACCACGCCTCGGTGGTCGGCTCCCTGATCGGGGTCACCATTCCGGTCTTCTTCCTGGGTTTCCTGCTCAAGTACTGGGTGGCCATCAAGTTGGGTTGGCTGCCGCCGTCCGGGCGGAGTAACGAGCGGATCATCGCCACCCACCCGACCAACTTCTACGTGCTGGACGGGCTGCTCACCCGGGAGTACGACGCATCCTGGGACGCGATCACCCACCTGATCCTGCCGGCCATCGCGCTCGGCTCGATCCCGCTGGCGATCATCGTGCGGATCACCCGGGCGGCGGTGATCGACGTGAGCCACGAGGACTACGTGCGCACCGCCGAGGCCAAGGGGCTGGCCAGGTCCACGGTCAGTCGCCGGCACATCCTGCGCAACGCCATGCTGCCGGTGGCCACCACCATCGGTCTACAGACCGGGTTGTTGCTGTCCGGCGCGATCCTCACCGAGATCGTGTTCGGTCTGCCCGGGATCGGAAGTTTCGTCTACCACGCGATCCAGAACCGGGACTACCCGGTGTTGCAGGGCTTCATCCTGATCATCGCGGTGATCTACGTGATCGTGAACCTGCTGGTTGACCTGTCCTACAGCCTGATCGATCCACGAGTCCGTGTCGGCGGCGGGAGAGGGTGAGCGGGGTGGCTGACTCCGATCCCGAGGCGACCGCTGGCGGCGGGTCCGCAGGTGGCGCGGCGGTTGACGGTGGTGTCGCGGTGGCCGAGAAACCGGCGCCGGCCCCCGGCCCGGCAGAGGTCGGTCAGAGCCTGGGCCGTGAGGCGTTCCGTCGGCTGCGGCGCAACCCGGTGGCCATCGGTGGCGCGGTGCTGGTGCTGCTGTTCGTGCTGGTCGCGATCCTGGCGCCACTGCTCGCGCCCTACGACCCGGTCGACCAGATCCTCAAGGACCAGATCCGGCCCGGCTCGTTCCCCGGCCCGTCCCACGAACACTGGCTCGGTTCGGACTCACTGGGCCGCGACGAACTGTCCCGGATCCTGTTCGGTGCCCGCCAGTCCCTGTTGGTGGGTGTCCTGGCCACCACGGTCGGCTTCGCCGTCGGGTTGCTGTTGGGCACCCTGGCCGGCGCGTTCGGCGGCTGGGTGGACAACCTGGTCATGCGGGTGGTGGACATTCTGCTGTCGGTGCCGTCCCTGCTGCTGGCCATCAGCATCGCCGCCCTGCTCGGTCAGCGCCTGATCAGCGTGACGTTGGCTGTCGGGGTGGCCCAGGTACCGATCTTCGCCCGACTGCTGCGCGGCACCATGCTGGCCGAGCGGGAGAGCGACTACGTGCTGGCCGCCCGTTCACTGGGCATCCGGCGGCGCAGCATCGTACTCAGCCACGTGCTGCCCAACTCACTGTCGCCGGTGCTGGTGCAGGGCACCCTGTCACTGGCCACCGCGATCGTGGACGTGGCCGCGCTGTCCTTCCTCGGACTGAGCGGAGCCGACCCGGACGTGCCCGAGTGGGGTCGGATGTTGGCCGAGTCGCAGACCTTCCTGTCCACCGCGCCACGGCTGGCCTTCCTACCCTGCACCGCCATCGTGATCGCCGCGCTGGGGTTCACCCTGCTCGGTGAGTCGCTGCGCGAGGCGCTCGATCCGAAACTGCGGCGGTAGCGGTGGCCGCACCACGTTCGCAGGGAGAACGCCGATGAGTCGACTGCTCGATGTGACCGACCTACGGGTGGCGTTCACCCGTCGCGGCCGGCCGGACATGCGCGCCGTGGACGGGGTGTCGTTCTGGCTCGACGAGGGCGAGACGGTCGGGCTGGTTGGTGAGTCCGGGTCGGGAAAGTCGGTCACCTCCTTGGCCGTCATGGGCCTGCTGCCGCGCCGCGGCGTGCGGGTCGGTGGCCGGGTGGACCTGCAGGGCCGTTCCCTGCTGGAACTCAGCCCCAACCAGATGCGCGACCTGCGTGGACCGGAACTGGCCATGGTGTTCCAGGACCCGCTGTCCTCGCTGAACCCGGTCCTCACCATCGGCCTACAGGTCACCGAGGTGCTGCGACGGCACCGCGGCCTGCGGGGTGACGCCGCCCGTAAGGAGGCGACCCGACTGCTGGACCGGGTCGGTATCCCCGACCCGTCGCGACGGATCAGGGAGTACCCGCACCAGCTCTCCGGCGGGATGCGGCAGCGGGCGCTCATCGCGATGGCGGTGGCCTGCCGGCCCCGGCTGCTGATCGCCGACGAGCCGACCACCGCCCTGGACGTGACCATCCAGGCCCAGATCCTGGAACTGTTGCGGGAACTGGTTACCGAGCAGGGCACCGCGCTGGTGCTCATCACCCACGACCTGGGCGTGGTGGCCGGCCTGTGCGACCGGGTGAACGTGATGTACGGGGGGCGGATCGTGGAGCAGGCCGACCGGCGAACCCTGTTCGCCGAGCCGCGCCATCCCTACACCGGCGGGCTGCTGGCATCCATCCCGCGGCTGGACTCGGCCGGTGACGTGCCACTCACACCGATCCCCGGTTCACCCACCGACCTGCTGGCCTGGGAGATCGGCTGCGCGTTCGCGCCACGCTGTCAGCGACGGCTCGACGAGTGTCAGACCCGGGCACCGGAGTTGTCCGACGAGGGGGTGCGCCGGTTGCGTTGTCACAACCCACTGCCGCTACGGCAGGAGTCGACATCGGCCCCAACCGCGACGGAGGTGGCCCGATGACCGCCGACGAGGCGACCGCGGATGGGGCGACCACGCCGCTGTTGTCGGTGCGCGGCCTCAAGGTGCACTTCCCGATCAGACGCGGGCTGCTGTTCGACCGCACCATCGGCCATGTCAAGGCGGTTGACGGGGTCGACCTGGCGGTGGATCGTGGCCGTACGTTCGGCCTGGTCGGTGAGTCCGGCTGCGGTAAGTCGACGCTGGGCCGGGCGATTCTGCGGCTGACCGAACCGACCGCCGGCACTGTCGTGTTCGACGGGACCGAACTGACCACACTGGGCGAACGCCGACTGCGGCAGACCCGTCGCCGGATGCAGATGGTGTTCCAGGATCCGATGTCCAGCCTGGACCCACGACAGAACGTCGAGTCGTTGCTCGCCGAGCCGCTGAAGGCACACCGCATCGTGACCGGTGGCGCGGCCCTGACCGGGCGGGTGCACGAACTGCTCGACCAGGTGGGCCTGCCCGCCAGCGCGGCCTACCGGTATCCGCACGAGTTCTCCGGCGGCCAGCGGCAGCGGATCGGTATCGCGCGTGCCCTCGCTCTGGAGCCGGACCTGATCGTGGCCGACGAACCGGTGTCCGCGTTGGACGTGTCGATCCAGGCGCAGGTGCTCAACCTGCTGGGGGATCTGCAGGACCGGTTCGGTATCGCATACATCGTCATCGCGCACGACCTGGCCGTGGTGCGGCACATCTCCGACGAGGTCGGGGTGATGTATCTGGGCACCATCGTGGAACGCACCGACTCGCGCACCCTCTACGACGAACCGCTGCACCCCTACACCCGGGCCCTGATGTCGGCGGTGCCGATTCCCGACCCGGAGGTCGAGGATCGGCGGGAGCGCATCCTGCTCTACGGTGACCTGCCGTCGCCGGCCAATCCGCCGTCAGGGTGCCGGTTCCGTACCCGCTGTCCGTGGCGACAGGACACCCGGTGCGCCGACGAGGTGCCCGAACTGCGCGAGATCACACCCGGCCACGTAGTCGCCTGCCACTGGACCGAACAGATCGCCTCAGGCCAGATCACCCCAC
>DATCXL010000294.1:0-9501 GCA_036565825.1 Mycobacteriales bacterium | reverse complement strand
CCGGTCGCTCCGGTTGGTCAGCCACGGTGCGACGATCGGCCGCCGGTCCGCCGGACCCTGCCACCGCGGCAGAACCTCACCGGTCAACGGTTCCGGGCGTCCGGTGGCCGGCTTGTCGGGCACCACCAGGTCGCGCTCGTCGACGAGCCCCTCGTCGGCCTGGTGCTCGACCTCATCGGCCTGGTGCTCGCCGCGGCGCGGGAACCGTAGGACCTCGCCCATGTCCTCGTTCGGCTGTTCCGTCATGATGGAGACCTCCATTCGGAGAGAGCGCCACCGGCCGGGTGGGTTCCAGCCGTAGACCGGCCGGTGGCGCGTGCTACTGGTTGTCGATGACCTGCTGACGCAGTCGCTGTCCGGTCCGGGCGGACACGCCCAGGGCCCGACCCAAGGCCGCACCGGACATGTCCGGGTCGCGCGCGAGAAGCCGCCGCACCTTGCCCATGTCCGGTCCGCTGTCCGACGAGGTGGCCGACTTCGTAGCCGACCGGTGACCGGTCGCCTGTCGCGTCGCTGTCCGGTTCGGTGTCGCGCCGCTGGCCGACGAGGTGGCCGACTGCTGTCCGACGGGGTGACCGACCGCTGTCCGGTCGCCTGTCGCATCCGTGGCCGACCCGCTGTCCGGTCGCTGTCCGGTCCGCTGGCTGGTTGGTGTCCGGTCGCCTGTCGCGTCGGGGTCCGGGACCGTGGCCGACACCATGACCGGTCGGGTGTCCGACCGTGCCGCCACCGACCGGACAGGCTCCGGACGTGTCGGCAGGGGGTCCGGCAACCAGCCGACCACAGGCTCGTCGGGCACCTCGTCGACCAGGGCCGGCCACTGGGCCACGGGAGCCGCTGAAACGGTCTCTGCCGCGTCGGCAGACGCCACCGGACCGGATGCCCGGATGAGCCACAACGCCAACTCAGAGACGCCCACGAACGCCGTAGCCGGCCACGCCGCGATCACCGCACCGACCAGGCCGTGCCCGATCCCATGAAGCACGTTCGCCGCGAGGGTCGCCGCGATCCCCAGCGCCAACAACACCCGGGCCAAGGCCGGCGCCGGACGGCCCGACCGGGCACAGTGCAGCAACACCAGACCGGCCGCGACGATCAACCCGTCGGTGGTCACCGGCACCAACGCCCCGGTGGTCGTGTCCTCGCCATGCCCGACGACCACGGCCACGGTGTGCTGGTACGACGTCCAGGCCGCGACACCGGCCACGGCCGTCACCGCGGTGGCCATCACCAACCGGACCACCGTGTCCGCCCGCTGGCCGGTCACCGGACACCATCCGGCGGCAGGATCGTCACGCTGCCGCCCAACGGCAGAACACCCAGGCGGGCCGACAGCGCCCGTTCGGCCCGCTCCACCCCGTCGACCAGGACCACCACCAACAGGCCCACGATCCGCGCGGCCAACACGATGACCGCCAGCGCCACCAGGACCACCACGCCGAGGAACCGGAGCCGGCGCAACTCCTCGGCGATCGTCATCACCGGCCACCACCCGCGGTGCCGGCCACGCCGCACACCTGCCGGCCGGTGGTCGAGTCGGCGCAGGCGAACACCTGCCCGACCGTCGAGTACCCCACCGGCACCGTCACGGCCGGCGCGGTCGCGATGAAGTCCCGACCGCAGTACACGCACGCCAACCCGGACCGCTGAGCGATCGTCAACCGTGCCGGGACCGGCACCGCCGACGTGTGCCCGGCGGCCTGGTTCGCTACCGTCTTCTTCATGGCTGGACTCCTTGGCTAGAAGGTGTTCGGTCAAGGCCCTGCTCGGTGGGTGAGATCACCGGGCAGGGCCGTCTACGTCTCACGGACGTCTCACTGACTGCCTGGACCGTGGTCGATAACCACGGGCTCAACGGACGAAACCGGAGCCCTGACCTGCGCCAAAACGATCAATCCGGACTCGACGGACTATGCGGAGGCCGTTCGCCGAACTACGGATCAAGAGGTTGCAGGTTCGAATCCTGCCGAGCGCGCGTCTGGTTGAGACAGCAGGAGGGCCGTCCCGTTGGGGCGGCCCTCCTGGTTTCTGTTCCTGGGGTTGTTCGTGGTGGTTTGTCCCTGCCGTGTCGCCGTTCGGCGCTCCGGTGCCAGACTCGGTGCACCACGGTCGGTGAGAGCCGGCCGCCGAGGCGCGATCGTGCAGCCCGCGGCTACCGCCGCCCCGCCGGCACCAGCACCCAGGCCGCCCGCCCCGTCGCCCGGGTCTCCGCCGTCGCGCGGGGCCGGAGGCTGGCCGAAGAGGGCCCGGTCCAGGGCGTCGGAGGCGCCCCGATCGACCCGCTCCAGCACGTGGTGGTGGCCAGGTCCACCCCTGAGCCAGCAGGAACGTCGCGCAGGCGTGCCGCAGGTCGTGCAGTCGCAACCACGGCGGTCCCACCCCGGTCCGTAGGTCATCGAACCGGCGGCTGAGGTTGCTCGGTTCCATCGGCGTGCCGATCGTGGACGGAGACACCAGATCCAGGTCCGTCACAACCCAGCATCATCCCCCACACCGACCTACGAGACAGCTTCTAGGTGAGCGCGAGACTGTGGATCAGCCGAGGCAGATCATCGGCGGCGAGCAGCGCCAGCGGTTTCTCGTGCGGTCTTCCATTCTGCGTAACGATGAGTGCCGTTGCCGGCCGTCCCCTCGAGCCGCCCTCGCTGAGGGCTTCGATCGCCTCCGCCGCCGTAATGCTGCGAGCGACATGCACGGCAACCTCATGAGGCTCGATGAACGGAAGGACGGCACTCACGGGTTGATCTTCGGCAAGCCCTAGTTCGGGGTCTTCGAGCTGATTCGCGAGCCAGCAGGCGATGGCGTTGGTCGTCAGAAGTGCCACGTACTCGCCACTTGCCTTGTAAACGGGCAGTTGAGAGTACCTGTACTTGCGGACGACCGACAGTACTGCACTGATTGGCTCGCTCGGACGGGCGATGCGGACGTCTCGTCGGGGATGGTTCGTGAGGGCGCGGGGCGGTGACTCAATCAGGTCTCGAAGCCGCTCGATCTGGACCACGACGTCCTCGATGGGCTCGGCGATGGGGTGCCCGTCATAGTATTGTTCGTGCGAGATGGCGTTGCGGAGTCGGGTAAATGCTCTGAGGGCTTCCCGGTGCTGGTGTTGCATTCGCTTCTCGCTCGCGTATCTCGGCATGAGGTGAGCGAACGACACATCCTCGGAGGCGCCGAGAGCTGCCCGGATATGGTTTTCGATGTCGTTGAACGCGGACAGGAAACGGGATCCCAGGGTGACGTGACCGCTCGCTCCATCTCCCGCCTCAACCGCTACTGGAATCGCGTGAGTCCTCGTGGTCACTGGTCCTTCACCACCGGATTGACACCGGCGGTCCTGCGGTCAACTCGCGCGTCGCGACTACACTCGGTCCTTGTCAAGGTGTTCCATTTCAGGTTGTGGTGAGTACCGATTCCTGCGCCGCTGTTGACGGCGAAGGGGCACGTCTGCCGGCAGCGCTGGTGTTGATGACCGCGAACACGGCAGAAGGGGCCCACTCGATGGGGAGTCGACCGTCACCAATGCCCATGGCCGCGTTGACAATGCCCAGCGTATCCTTCTCAATCCCGTAGCGGGGGGGAACTGGACAGTTGAGCAGGATCACCACGTTGCCCCTGACAGCGGTCACTCTCGCTCTGGGCTTGCCGAGGTGCCCAACCTGTGTGCTGGCGCTACTCCTCTGCTCGCCTCGCCCCCGACGACTGGAATCACACCACCTTGAATGTTAAGTGAGCCACACAGCTCCTCACCAATGACGGGCGGAGGACAGACTCGCGCACCGATGTGACCGTGGCCAATCTGATGCAGGCACTTTCAGTCGGTAGCATGAGCGATGGAAGGCCGACAGCAGTGGGGAATTACGGCATGGCGGTTTCAAACCGCCATGGCGACGTGCATTTTTCGCCACCAGTTCGTAGAAGATTTCGATTGGCAATCGCCCGTTCAACGCGACGCGCGGGCAGGTCCACCAGTCCAAGCACCGAACCGACCAGGCCGGACCAGCCGGCCCCACACACCAGCCAAGGCACCACAGCCACACAGCCGGCGCTGGAGCCCTACAGCTCAACCCGGCCCGGCACCGCCGAACAACCCCGTACCTCGACACGCGGCACACCACCACGACACGGGCACCGGTAATCGTCTCCGGGGCCCTACGGAGCAAGAGGTTCCAGGTCCGAATCCTGCCGAGCGCGCCACCCTGACCGGCGGCCTTCACAGACGGTGACGCGGGTTTTTCGTTCCTGCGGCCGATCGGGCAGCCCGCCCTCCTCTGACGTGGAGTCCCAGGGTGTTTGGCCACCTTCTCCGCAGCCACTCCTGGTGGTGGATGTCCGGGCGACTGGCCGCAGCCCTGACCCAGAGGTTCTGGTCACCTCGACGTCGCTGATCGCGCATGTCGGACGTCCACCACGCTCACAGCAACGGCCGCACCTCGACCTTCCGGTTGCATGCCTTCGACCCCTCGGCGGCGAGCTTGAGCGCCATGTCCAGGTCGGCGGCCTCGATGATCCAGAAGCCGGCGAGGTACTCCTTCGACTCCACAAAGGGGCCGTCGGTGAACACCGCCTTCCCACCCCGGTTGTCGATGACGGTGGCCGTGCTGGGTGAACCGAGGCCGCCGGCGAAGACCCAGTGGCCCTCGGCCTTGAGCCGGTCGTTGAGCGCGTCGATGGCAGCCATCTCGCTCGGGGTGGCAAGACCGGCCGTGTCGGCGATCACAGAAAACAGATACTGCATTCGGATCATCTCCCCTGGTTCGAGGGTGCCCCTCGTGGGCGGCCCCTCACCCCTGCTACGAATCCCCTCTACCCCGATCCGACACCGCCTCCCGGATTCCTTCCAGGGACTTCCCGGTACGCCGGTCGTGCTCGCCCACCTCGACCGCGGCCACCTGGGCGATAGTCACGTCGGATGACCCTCACATTTCGCGTTGCTGCCTAGTCGAACCGATGGGGCAAGACGGGACCGAGGGAGCCGCCAACACCATGATCCCTCCACCAGGCCAGCGACACCGCCGGTCCGACCCGAGCCCGAGTGCAATCGCGAGCGAGCGGCGTCACCTGATCGGGCTGGCCTACCGGATGCTCGGCTCACTGACCGAGGCCGAGGACGCCGTCCAGGAACCTACGCCCGCTGGTATGCCATGCCCCGGCGGCAACAGGACGCCATCGAATCAGCCCGCCCACGTGCCTGTGTCGTGCTCGACGTACACCTCGTGCCGGTCCTACTCCCAGGGCTGGGCGGTCGCCGTGGGTTCCTCGTTCCAGCGTCGCGAGAGGACACTGACGGGCCTGCCGTGTGCGCGAGCGGCCGTGATCACGGCGGTGGCGAACTCGCGGCGGTGCCGGCCGCAGGCCAATGCGGGTCTGATGAAGTCCTCGTGGCCGGCGGCGACAAGGATGATCGGCGGTCCGCCGTTGCCGCGTACGGTGGCCAGGAGGGCCCGGCGGGTCAGCGCCACATGGGTGACTTTCGACCAGGGGTGGTCCCACCGGGCCCAGTACCGCCAGTGGATTCCATCATCGTCCACGCGAGCCCAGGCGGTGACTCCCCGAGCCCACAGCGCGACGAGCGCCGCCTGCACCAGCAGGAACGGCCACGGTGACCAGTCACCGCTGCTGACCACCGCGACGATGGTGATCACGAATATGACAGCGACGAGGGTCAGCACGGTCTGTGGCGTCGTGCCGAACAGCCGGGCCACCGGTGGCCGGTGCAGAACGACGCGGTTCAGGTCCGTCGGCCGGGTCGTCCCGCTGGTCATTCCTGTGCCGCCTTGTGTTGTTCGTCCGCGCTCTTCGTGCCTTCCTTCGCCTGCCTGAAGGCGGGGTTCTCGGTGATGTCGTGAATATTGCTCAGCGGCGAGTGGTCAAGATGGTGCGCGGCGTTCACGACGTGCGTGACAAGGGGGCCGTGCGGCCGGTTGACAAACCGGTTGCGCTGGATGATCTTCCGTCCCTTCGCGCCGCCGGCCTTCATCCGCATCCGACCGCCGGCTCGGTCCAGGTCCTGCGCCAGCGTCCTGGCCCGTGCACCCATGCCGTCGAACTGTTCGCCGAACCTGCCCATCCTCTTCATCAACGCGCCGACACGCAACGCGATGCGCTCGCCCTGGATCGCCGCGTCGATGTTGACGGCGGCGACGAAGGCCGCGATGGAGGCGCCGAATGTGAACCAGGACGAGGCCAGGGCAACCAGTGCCTCGACAACGACCCGGCCGATGAACGTCGAGATCGCGTCATAGATGATCGACCGCTCGGTAGCAACGAGGATCCCCGCGGCCATGATGCCCTCCGAGGCGTGCAGCGCGTGCTGGGCGGTGGCCTCCAGAACCGCGCGCAGGTCCTCGGCCGCCCTGCGGTAGTCCGCTGCCGCCTGCCCGGTCCAGTGCTCGGTGCTGCGCACCGCGGAGGCGTAGTCCTTCGCCTCCTGGTTGAGCCGCTCGGCGATGTTCGACCACGTTTTCGACGTCGCGTTGATCGCGTCGGCGTCACCGGTGAGCTTGTCGAGCGGTTCGCGGAGGAAGGAGACGTGCTGGAGAAGCCAGCCGACTCCGGCGCTGGCGATCGCGCCGAACGGGTCGAACGCCATGCCTATCGCATCAAGGGCGGTGCTGACACCGTCGATCGTGTAGTCCCACGGATCGTTGTCCGCTGTGAGGTTGACGATGTCGCCGATCAGACCGGTGCCCGCGGTCGCTGACGGCCCCTCCGATTCGGCGACGAGTGGGTTCGACATGCTCTGCCGCGTCCTAGACGAGTTCTGAGTGCAGGGTGTTGAGGGTCTCCACGACGCTCCGGTCAACCTCGTCGTAGACGTCGCTGTTCGCCTCGAGACCTTCGGCGTAGGCGCTGGTGAGGTCGCCCGCCTTCTTCACCAGGTCAACCGCGTCACCGAAGAAGCCGTGCAGCGCCGGCACGATGAGTGCCGAACACAACGCGCCGTAGATGTCCACGCCGCCGATGCCGACCTCGGTAGCGGCGTCAGCAGCCAGCCCCACCCCTTCGGCGATGTGTCGGACCTCGGCCGCATGGTGGCGTAGTGCGGTCGTGTCGACGGTGAACCTGTTCATCGGTCGTCCCGTTCGGAGAACTCGTCCGGGTCGGCCGGAACGGCGTCACGCATCAACCGCACCGTGGGCGAGTCCGCACCGACGAGCCCGCCGAGGATCTGCTGGCTCTGCTCGGCGGCCTCACGGCAGGCCCGCCCGTAGGTACGCATGATCACTGCGGACAGTTCGCTGGGTCGCATCTGGGTCGCGCGCGGGCTGAACCTGATCGACTGCATCACGCCGCCGGAACCGACTGTCACCGTCACCACCCCACGTCCGTCAGCGGCGGTCACGCTGTTCTGTGCCAAGCGGTCACGGACATCCTCGGCACGTTCGCGCATCCGCGCGAATCGCTCGGCCTGCTCGCGTGGTAAGTCCTCGTGATCGGTATGGCCGGCCGTCATACGCCGATCCTAGCCGGGATCAGACGCCGCCTCACAAATCAACGATTACGCCACCAGACGCGCGAGGAATATGGCCGCTGGCGATCTGTCCCCGGTACGGCGTGGCAGAGGTCGTCTTCCAACATCTCGCACGCCGCCCGCCGTTCGACGACCGCTCACTGCGCAGGGAACTACTCAACCGGCTCAACGTCATCGTTGGAATCGAGCTCTCTGAGGCGTGGTTGACACTCCGGCCGTCGTTCAGGCTCAGCGTTCTCGTCCGCGACGACGCCGTCGGGGACCTGATCGGGGTCCTCGAATGGTTCGTCGTGGTATGCGAGCCCTGTCGGTCGAGCGGGATGGCCGAAACCGCCGAGGCCTATGGACGCCCAGACCGGCGGCCGGCACCGACTCGTGGCCAGGTGGTGCCGCGATCCCACCGGACCTGTCGTCGTCGTGGTTGTCGACCGGCAGGGTGGTTGGTGCAGGCCACTTGGCCCGTGGGTGTCGGACCGCCGGCGCGACGCGGACGGAAGGGCAATGTGCCGGCCTCGCGCGGCCGGTCAGGGCAACCGGCCGGGTTGTGGTCGGGCGCCGCACGCGTCACGGCCCCCCAGGCCGAGCAGGACCACAACGCGGCGGGATGCCCGACTGATCGACAGGGCGTTGGTCGTCACGGTCGGTTGACTTTTTGCATCACATACAATGTCAGGTGGCATGGATTTCACCATGTCTGGGCGTTGGGCGACTCGGGTGAGGTCAACAGGTGGAGCACCGCGGGATGGCCGACTCGACGCTGCCGAGGATCACGGCGGTGCCTCGGTCCAAAACCGCCTACGAACACGTTCGGCGGGCGGTGCGTGACGCGATCCTCGACGGTGAGCTCGTCGGCGGCACCCGACTGATCCAGGGGGAACTGGCCGCGCAGTTCGGGGTCAGCACCACACCGGTCCGGGAGGCACTGCGGGAGTTGGCCACCGAAGGGCTGGTGTTCTTCGACCCACACCGGGGTGCGGTGGTCCGCAAGCTCGAACTGGCCGAGGTCCGCGAGATCTACGAGCTGCGGATGACCCTCGAACCACTGCTGGTGCGCAGGTCCATCGACGGCCTGACCGAGGATCGGCTGCGCGAGGCCGAGGAACTTCTCGCCCGGATGGAGAAGGAAGAGGACATCCACACCTGGGCCGATCTCAACCGGGACTTCCACGCCACCCTGATGCAGTCCGCGGACGGGACCCGACTGGCGGGAATCCTGACGGGTCTTCGTGACAGCGCCAGCGCATACGTCATGCTGTCCCTGCGCGCCCGTAGCGAGCAGGTGTCCGAAGCCAACGTCGAGCACCGCCAACTGCTGGACCTATACCGTCAGCGGGACACCGAGGCGGCGGTCGACCTGACGGTCGCCCATCTCAGGTCAACCCTGGCGGCCATCGAGTCCTCCGCCGACGTCTGACACACACCACGCCTGCCCTCGGCCTGGGTCTACCCAGGTCCGCACAGGTCCGCACAGGATCGGACTGTCGCTGGCGGCTTCGGGTACACCACGTGCCACACGACGTGCCGCACCGTTGGCTCTATTCGTACTCGGGCACCGGATCGAGCAGACCACCGCGCCGGGCGAACTCCGCCGCGATGTCCGGTCGAGACGCCTTCGCGGCCACCAGTGACCACAGCAGGATCCGGGCCTTGCGGGGATGCAGCCACCCGGCCGCGACAGCGCCCCTGCGGAGCAGGTCGCTCTCCGAACCGACGAAGTCGTACGTGCGGCTCAGCGTGGTGCCCGAGCCGGTCCTGGTGGCGAAGATGACCGGCATGGCCTGGGCCACCTGGCTGACCACCTCGGCGAACCGGTTCGAGACATGCCCGGCACCGAACGCCCCGACCACCACGCCGTCGTACCCGTCGGCGTGGGCCAGCCTCAGCAGCCCGCCGTCATCACCCAGACAGACCTCGACAAGGGCGATCCGGGGACTGGTATCGCCGGGCGGGGGTGCCAGGCTCGGCCAGCGGACCGGGCGGCTTCCGTAGACCACTGAGGACTCCCGGATGTAACCCACCGGTCCGAAGTT
>DATCXL010000286.1:0-4129 GCA_036565825.1 Mycobacteriales bacterium | reverse complement strand
AACTTCGCTCGATACCGCGGCGTTCGTTGCCAGAAAGACAGCACGAACGGCGTCGTTCCCAAAGCCGTGGTCTGGCGCAACCGCCGGATCGCCGAAGCGGCGCTCCGCCCGTGGACACCGGTCTTCACGCACGGCGACCTGCAGATCACCCACGTGTTCGTCGACGGTGACGAGATCACCGGCGTGGTCGACTGGTCCGAGGCGGGCCAGGGCGATGCCCTGTACGACCTCGCCAGCTTGACGCTCGGACACGAGGAGCACCTTGGCGACGTCGTCGCCGGCTACGGCACCGACGTCGACCTCGACGTGATCCGCGCGTGGTGGTCGTTGCGAAGCCTGCGTGTGGCCCGCTGGCTGATCGAGCACGGCTTCGACCCGTCGTCGCCAGGCTGCGAGTTCGATGTGCTGAGATCCCAGCTCTGAGGCTGTACCGCCCGACCCGATGCATGTGCTCAGCGGTCGAGTGGGTCACCCGTTCTTCATCACTACCCTGAATCTGACCACCGACCTAGAGGTTCGCAACCGTCGGCGACCTCCTCGACAGGCTCGGCTCCCGTCCCCGACCCCTGGCCGTGCTGATCGAGCTCCGTGACGCCCTGACGGCCGCCACGGCCTGGTGTCGAAACTCGCCGACATCGACATGGGTCGTACAGGGGGCGCGGTCGCGACTCACTGACGACTGCGGTCGCTTCTCGCCAGCAAAGCCACCCGGGGGCGCGGGTGGCCGCGTGGAGGCGGTTGTAGGCCCGGGTGCCGGGTACAGGGCCTGGCTGGTGACACCTGGGGGGTTCTTGATCGGCGGATCAGGCGAGGACGACGCCAGCCGATTGTCTCCGTTGCGGACACCGACGACGGTGAGGCCCCGACCGGTTGTAGGTCGGGGCCTCGCGGACGGGCATGGAAGGCGCGATGGTCACCACCCGGGACGGGTCATGGCCACGGCTACTTTTGCTGGCACGTACGACGGTCTCCAGGGGGCAGGAGGTCCCCATCGGTGTCACACCCGTGCTGACAGCGATGCTGGCCGACCCCACGACGCGAGTCAGGCTCGCAGTGCCACCGGCGGCGTGGGCGGCCGGCAGGCCGATCGCCGCGACCGGCAACGCGAACATCAGCAGTGCGCCCAACCGGGCCAGCGCTCACGGGAAGGGGATGAGTGCGCGCATCGGGGTCCTCCGCATGTCGGGGAAAGGCGTGGCTACAGCGTCCCCCGAGTTCCACCTCGCTGCCCTCAGTACTTCGGATTATTTTGCGCATAACTCTCTTTTTACAAACAACGATATTTTTAGGATATTGACCATCCAACTCTCTGGTGGCGTAGACGCGTCCGGGCTGGCTGGCCACGACAGCCGACCACCCGCCGCCCGCCTGAGGCGAGCCGCTCGCACAGCACGTCGGGCCAGGACAGCATCGTCGTGCCACCGGCCAGCAGGACCAGCGGATCGTCCTCGCGGCCGAAGCTCTCGATACCCAGGATCCACACCGTTGGCCCGCACAAGGTCACGCCGGCACGGTACCGCGGGCACAGGAGGAGAAGCTGTCCATCGACATCGTGCTCCGCTGTCATCCCCACAGCGAACAGGACCGGTCAGCCGGGACCGCGCAGGATTTGGTGCTAGGCGTGGTCGTCTTGTCCATTGGGGGATATTCCTGACCGGCGCACGTACGCGCGTCGGTGGCTTGAGGCTCAGTCTGCGTGGAGGCCGAATTCGTTGCCGTCTGGGTCGGCCATCTCGACGCGGTCAGCCCGCCCGACAAGACGGGTCGCACCGAGCGAGACCAGTCGTTCCGCCTCGCTGGTCGGGTCCGCGGTGACCAGGTCGAAGCGCTGCCGGTTCCGTGCGTTCTGGGGTTGGATCGGCGGTACACCCCAGGAGTCCCAGGAGATCTTGGTGCCGCCGAGCGGTGACTGGACCGCGGTCTGCTCGTCCTTGTCCCACACCAGCGGCCAGCCCAGCGCGTCGCGCCAGAACAGGCCGACGTCCCGGGTTCCGTCACAGGTGACCTCGCCGAGGTAGCCGGTGCCGGCCAGATAGTTGTTGCCCGGCTCGATCACACACAGCTCGTTGCCGCCAGGGTCGGCCAGCACGACGAAGTTGTCGTCGGGCCCTTGGCCCACGTCAATGTGGCGGCCGCCCAGGCGCAGCGCTGTCTCGATGGTTCGCCGCTGGTGCTCAAGGCTGCTGCTGGTCAGGTGCAGATGCAGCCGTCGCGGGCCAACCTGCCTGGTGTCGGAGGTGACGAAGCGGAGCCCGACCTGCGTCTTGTCACCCGGTACCAACGCGCCGCCGGGCTCCGTGAGGACCTCCCGGTCGAGCAGCCCGGCCCAGAAGGCCGCCACCGCGGTCGCGTCGGCCACGTCGAAGGCCACTGCTTCCAGTCGTAGCGCCACCTCTGCACCCTAGGACGGGCTCGTGGCCTTGGCGACCGGTTTGCGCAGAGATCGAATAGGCTGCCCTCGGGTCGCCGTGTGACGTGGTCGTCGTGGTACGCCGGTACTTCGACCAGCCCGTCGCTGTCGACCGCAGCGCCGCAGCTGGGCTTCGTGCGGGGCACCGCCCCCAAGCTCGACCGGCTCGCCCGATCCGTGCCCGACGCCCGCGCGATCGGCGACGACCTGGCCGCCCGCGGCATCAAGCTCTCCCTCGGCGGGCAGGTCTATGATCCGAGCGATCCGATGGGGAAGATGTTCTTCAACATCCTTGCCACCTTCGCCGAGTTCGAAGTCGACCTGCTCCGGCTGCGGACGAGGGAGGGCATGGCCGTTGCCCGCGCCAAGGGCCGCCTCCGGGGCCGGCAACCCAAGCTCTCACCCAAGCAGCAGACCGGGCTGCGGCGCATGCACCGCTCCGGCGACTACTCGATCACCGACCTCGCCGAGCTGTTCAGTGTCTTCCGGCCCACCGTGTACCGCACCCTGCAACGCCGGCCCAACACGCTACGGCGTTGACCCCTTAGCGTTCAATCCGTCCCGGTTCTTCGTCAGACCCCGGCATGGAAGGAATCCCCACCCCTCAGGGCGAGGAGGACGTCAAGCATGGCCGAGCGAAGTCGACCTGATGGCCCGGATCGCCGGGTTACGGCTGAAGGATTGCTGGAGAGGTTGGCAACGAGAGCCGTTCGCCTCGACAAGCCGCAACCACGTCTCGGTCTACCAACGATGATCGGCCCCGCATGGCGCACCCGAGCAACCGGCACGTGCCAGCACGAGACCGCGGCACCAGCAACCGCGCACAGACCCACGCCTGTTCGTCAGTAAGGAACTCGACAGGCACGGCCGCTCTGCATGATCCCGGCCCAGGCTCGGAGCAGACCGCACGCCGACCGGTCCGGTCGACCACCGATCGACCACGGACGTCAGTCTGTTCTGCCCGGGTGGGTGAACGGGGTGGTCGTGGCGAGTTCGACGAAGCCGAGTCGTTGCAGGATCGGTCTGCTGTCTGCGGTGGCGTCCACCTGCAGGTACCGAAAACCCCTGGCCGCGGCCATTCTGGCTCGGTGGGCCACCAGTGAGCGGAACACACCACGGCCCCGCCATGCCGGTAGCGTGCCGCCGCCCCACAGGCTGGCGAAGTCGGTGCCGTGGTGGAACTCCAGGCGGCCGGCCGCGACCGGAGTGTGTCCGGCCACTGCGACCACGGCCGCGGCCGTGGCGGGCTGGCGGGTCAGATCGGCCAACAGGGTCGCGCCGAAGCCGGAGTAGTCCCCGCCGAACACCTGGTCGTGCACCGACACGAACGCCTCGACACCCTGCTCGTCGGTGACCACCAGCAGTTCCACGCCGTCCGGCGGCGGCACCTCCAGGGTGAGGTCCGCGATCTGGGCGACGAGCAGGGTCTCGGCCGGTTGTGGGGTGAAACCAGCTGCGAGCAGTCGGTCGGGTAGGTCTTCGGGCTGGTCGTAGGAGTAGTGCTTCCACTCCCAGGAACGGGGCTGTCGCGCGAACCGGCTGATCTGCGCGGCGATGACCGCATCGGCGCTGACCCGGTCCAGGTCACACCAGACCACCCCGGCCCACCCGCCCGCGGCCGACAGGCTCCGGATCACGTTGCCGTCGTGTTCGACGTGTCCGTCTGGTGCCTCGGGCTCCGGGTGTCGGCGTATCTGCTGGTCGAAGGCCTCGAGTACC
>DATCXL010000273.1:0-3118 GCA_036565825.1 Mycobacteriales bacterium | reverse complement strand
CGGCCGGCCGACGGCGGCCGCGATCAAGGCGGCCGAATACGACTTCGTGATCCGCTACGTCGGCACCCCGGGTCGCAAGAAGAACCTGACCAAGAGCGAGGCCGACGGGCTGCGCAACGCCAAGGTGGCCATCGCCCTGGTGTACGAGGACGTGAAGGGCACCGCGCTGGAGGGCCGGACCAGGGGTAAACACGATGCGCTCGCCGCGATGCTGGACGCCCAGTCCTGCGGTGTGGGCGTGAGGGCCGTGTACCTGGCCGTCGACTTCGACGTCACGAGTCAGACGCAGATGGATGCGGTGGATGCCTACCTCGACGGCGCTGCCGACGCGATCGGCCGGGCACGGGTCGGGGTGTACGGGGAGCACGACGTCATAGAGCACTGCCTGAGCGCAGGAAAGGCCACCTTCGGCTGGCAGACGATGGCCTGGTCCCACAAGCAGGTCAGCCCCCGCGCGCACCTGGTGCAGCGCATTGGCCAAGTCGAGATCGACGGGATCACCTGCGACGTGAACGAGGCGAAGAAGGCGGATTTCGGCCAGTGGCCGAAACCGGGAGTGGAGGAGAACGTGGCATTGACCGCAGGAGAGATCACGGCCATCGCCAAGGCGGTGTGGGCCTACAGCATCAGCGACCCGCACCCGGAGGGCGACCCGGACGGTGCGCCGGCATCCTCACACCTGCGGTGGGCCCAGGCGCGCACCCGGGTGATCCAGGAACTGCTGGGGGTGGACGGGTCGGATCTGCCCGCCGCACCGGCCGCACCGGTCGCGGCGGACGTGCTGGCCGCGATCAGGGCTCTGGACGCCAAGGTCGACGCCCTGGACGTCAAGGTCGCGACGCTCGGCCTGGCGGCTGGAGACCCGGCCGCGGTTCGCGCCGCGATCCGTGCCGAGCTGGACGCCACCCGACTGGCCGGACCGGAGTCGACCCAGTGACCGCCGTGCTCGCTCGCGCGTCCCGGTGGTTGGTGCGCCGTGAGCCGCTGTGGCTGGTCGGCGGCGCCGGCATGCTGGTCGACGTGCTGACCTATGCGCTGCCCGTGGTCCCGGACCGCTGGCACCCGTACGTCAACGCCGGCCTGGTGGTGGCCGGTGTGGTGGCCGGCCGGTCGCAGGTGACGCCGGTACGGAAGTTCGCCACCGGTGGGACAATCACCGGCACGGGGCAGCTTCGGACCGCCGGACCGGAGACAACACCGGCCGGGCAGGGCCACGTCCGGCGGGTGAACGCAGCCGGATACGGAGGCCACCCGGACACCGGCGGCCGGGCCGAGCCGACCACCGGACCGCAGACACCCAGCGGCGCGAGCGGTGCGAACCCGCTGAGCACGCGGACGGGCCTTCAGCAGGTGGTCGCCATGCCGCCCGTGGTCGAGCCCGGCGGAACTCCACCGGTCGACTTCGACGGGTAGCCCGATTCAGAGCCGGAAAACATGCCAGGGAACATTCCAGACAGGAGACTAACCAGCGTGACGCACTACGTCGACACGACCGGCCGACACCCCGGCACGCAGCACATCGCCCGGTACTTCGACTACCAACACCTGCCGCCGCACCTCCAGGCGGTCAGCCAGCCGTGCGCGCAACTCGCCTCGGACATGATCCGCGCGCTGCCAGACGGACCGGAACTCACCGCCGGGTTGCGGCACCTGCTCGAGGCGAAGGACTGCTTCGTGCGCGCCGCGCTGGACGCCCAACGGGCTGACTGACGGGCTGGTACCGTCCCCGTCAGGCCCCCCATCACCACGACGCCCCCGCTCTCCTGACCCATCACGGGCACGGGAGAGCGGGGGCGTTTCGTGCTGTCCGGGGTCAGGTCAGGTCGGTACGGGCACCCTGCCCGGGTCGACTTCCCAGCCACTCCACCACATCAGCCGGATCCCACAAAGGTGTGGACCCGACACGCCGGACCGGCGCCGGTGCCTGCCCACGCGACACGTACGACCGCCACGTCGACTCGGCGATGACGACCCCCCGCCCGCGAAGGGTGGCGATCACCTGTGCGGTGGTCATCCCGGTGTCCTGGGTGGGCGTCGGCTGGTAGGCCGGCCACTGGCCGACCGGATGCCACCCTGCCGGGATCTTCGCCGCCTGCCTTTCCAGGTAGGCGTGCGGGTCCTGCTCCCGGTCAGCCGGCCACTGGTCCCACGCCCGGAACTCCCCGCGCAGGCACTGGTCGGCCTGTGCGGCGGTGTAGAGGGCCTGCCAGGTCGGCACGATCTCACGGATCGGCCGGTCGGACTCGATCGCCACGGCGACACGGTCCCGGGTATGCGTGACCGCGACCGCCTCTGCCAGCGCACGGGCACGCGGGGACAGCCGGTCCAGGTCGACCTCGTCAGGGGACGGGTAGACCCACAGCGTCCGTCCGTCCGGGCCGTCGACGACCTGCCCGTCCGGGCCAATGGTCGGGCAGGGTTCCCGCAGTGTCAGCTTCACGATGGTCATCGGGTCTCTCTCCTCTGGGGTAGGGGCCGGTGTGCCGGGTCAGCCCATCGGGGCGTGCGCGTCGCGGTTGTCGATCCACCAGCGGGCGGTGGACCGCCGGCCGTAGGCCACTGCGGTCTGGAGGACGGCCAGCGTTTCGTCCGCGCTGGTGTACCGGCCGGACCGGTCGCTGATGGTGTTGATGTAGTTGATGCCGAGCGGGTCGGACCACTGGCTGCGCAGCGTGTACACCACGCCCCTGCGGGTGTTGTGGACGGTCAGTGCCTGGTCGATTCGGGTGGCGCGCAGATCCTCGGCCCAGGCGATCTGCTTGGGGGAACCGGTCAGCTCGGGGAGCCGCAGGGCGGCGATGATCCGCTGCTTCTCCCGGTCGGTGTCGATCTGGGTCACCGTGGCCTCCTTGGCGGGGTGGATGTGGCGGAGCAGGGATGCGGCGTCGATGACCCACCGGCCGGCGACCTTGGTGGCGGTGATGACGCCGGTGCGGCACCAGCGGCGGATGGTGCCGGCGGTCCGGTTGGCCTGTGTGGCTGCGGTGGTGGTGGTCATGGTGTCTGCCCTCCCTGCTGTGTGTGTCACTACCTTACAGCGTGGCGCTGTAAAGTCAAGGGGGAATCGTCAACAGGCCGCGACCGGGCGTACCCTCGCCGTCACATCCCGTCGCAGGGA
>DATCXL010000201.1:0-2377 GCA_036565825.1 Mycobacteriales bacterium | reverse complement strand
CCCAGGCGACCGACGCCTTGAGTCAGCACCGGGGTGCGATCCGGGCGTCTGACGGCGACGCCTACACCGTTTACAGCCGCAGGGCCGACGCCGACGGCGCGACCCACGTGCGCTACACCCGCACCTACCATGGCCTGCGGGTCGACGGTGGGGACTTTGTCATCCACACCGCCGCTGATGGCGGTTTCGCCGGCGTTTCGGTGGGTCTGGCGGCTCCGCTGACGCTGAGCATTATGGCAAAGGTACCCGCGGCAAAGGCACAGCGGGCCGCCCAGGCGCGGTTCTCCGGTCAGATCACCAAGGTCGGCACCGCCGGGCTGTTCGTCGACGCCACCTCCGGCTACGGCCGGTTGGCCTGGGAGACGGTGGTCGAGGGGTGGGCGGCCGACGGCCAGACCCCCTCACGTTTGCACGTGCACACCGACGCGGTGACCGGGGAGTTCATCCGCTCGTACGACGAGATCGAGACGGTCAACGGGACCGGCAACTCGGTGTACGCCGGCACGGTCACCATCTCCACCACCCTGTCCGGCAGTTCGTACACCTTGACCGACCCGACGCACGGCAACGGCAACACCTGCGACATGAACAACGGCACCTCGACCTGTTCGACGATGAACGACGCGGACAACGTGTGGGGTAGCGGATCCCCGTCCAACGACCAGTCGGCCGCGGTGGACGCGCACTACGGTGCGGCGTTGACGTTCGACTACTTCAAGAACACGCACGCCCGCAACGGCATCTTCGGTAACGGCCAGGGCGTGCCGAGCCGGGTGCACTACGGCAACAACTATGTCAACGCGTTCTGGGACGGCTCGCGGATGACCTACGGCGACGGTTCCGGCAACGCCAACCCGCTGGTCTCCATCGACGTGGCCGGGCACGAGATGAGCCACGGTGTCACCGAGAACGTGGTGCCCGGTGGCCTGACCTACTCCGGCGAGTCCGGCGGCCTCAACGAGGCCACCAGCGACATCTTCGGCAGCATGGTGGAGTTCTCCGCCGGTAACAGCAGCGACCCGGGTGACTACGAGGTCGGTGAGGAGATCGACATCAACGGCGACGGGACGCCGCTGCGTTACATGTACAACCCCGGCCTGGACGGCTCGTCGCACACCTGCTGGTCGACCAGCACCAAGAACGTCGACGTGCACTTCTCGTCCGGCCCGGCCAACCACTTCTTCTTCATGCTCGCCGAGGGCAGCGGTGCCACCGCGTTCGGTACCTCGCCGGTGTGCGGGTCGGCTCCGGCGGTGACCGGAATCGGCCGTACCGCGGCGGAGAAGATCTGGTTCCGCGCACTGGACACCTACTTCACCTCCAACACCTCATACGTCAACACCACCAACCCGGGCAACACCGCCCGCGCGTACACCCTGCGGGCCGCCACCGACCTGTACGGCACCTGCTCCACCCAATACCGGACGGTGCAGGCGGCGTGGACCGCGGTCAACGTGGCCGGTAGCGACGCGGCCTGCCCGACGGGGAACGACTTCTCCCTCGCGGTCTCGCCGGCCTCCGGTTCGGCGAACCCGGGCAGCTCGGTCAGCGCGACGGTCTCCACCGCCACCACCAACGGTTCGGCGCAGACGGTGAGCCTGTCCGCCTCCGGCCTGCCCAGCGGGGCGAGCGCGTCGTTCAGCCCCTCGTCGGTCACCTCCGGCGGCTCGTCGACCATGACGATCAGCACCTCGACGTCGACCCCGGCGGGCACCTACACCGTCACCGTCACCGGTACGGGCACGTCGGTCACCCACACCACCACCTACTCGTTGACGGTCAACGGCAGCGGCGGCTGCGCCAGCCCGGGCCAGAAGCTGGGTAACCCCGGCTTCGAGTCCGGCACCACGCCGTGGACCGCCTCGTCGGGCGTGATCGGGGCGTGGAGCGGTCAGTCGGCGCACTCCGGCAGCCGGTTCGCCTGGCTGAACGGCTACGGCACCTCGACCACCAACACCCTGGCCCAGACGGTGACACTGCCCAGCGGTTGCAGCAACTACACGCTCAGCTTCTGGCTGCACATCGACACCGACGAGACGACCAGCAGCACGGCGTACGACACGCTGCGGGTGCAGATCCTCAACACCGGCGGCACCGTGCTCGGCACGCTGGCGACGTACTCGAACCTGAACGACGCGCCGGGTTACACCCTGCGGTCGTTCAACGTCGGGGCGTACGCCGGTCAGACCATCCAGGTCAAGTTCACCGGCGTGGAGGACGTCTCGCTGCAGACCTCCTTCGTCATCGATGACACCGCGCTGAACGTCTCCTGATCCAGCCCCGCCCGGTCCCGGTGCTCGCCGTCCACGGCGACCACCGGGACCGCTGTTTTCGCTGGCTGGCCGGCCGACCGTGCCTGAGCAACCGAGGCGGCCGG